>DASXYJ010000016.1:0-9956 GCA_036502565.1 Gammaproteobacteria bacterium | reverse complement strand
TGGCGTCGGCCTGGCCCTCGGCTATCACGACGGCAGCGGCACGGTCATCGCCTTCTTCGCGCTCTCGCTGCTGTTCGGCGTACTCATGACCGTGCCCATCGGCGGCGCCGACATGCCGGTGGTGATCTCCCTTTATAACGCCTTCACCGGCTTGGCCGTGGCCTTCGAGGGCTTCGTGCTGCAGAACCCGGCCATGATCATCGCCGGCATGGTGGTGGGCTCGGCGGGCACCCTGCTCACCCAGCTCATGGCCAAGGCCATGAACCGGTCCATCGGCAACGTGCTGTTCTCGAATTTCGGCGAGACCTCGGCCGCCGGCGGCGAAGTCACTGGCAGCATGAAGCCCATCGACGCCGCCGATGCCGGCGTGATGATGGCCTATGGCTCGAAGGTGATCATCGTCCCCGGTTACGGCATGGCCGTGGCCCAGGCGCAGCACAAGGTCTGGGAGCTGACCAAGCTCCTGCAGGACCGTGGCGTGACCGTGAAGTTCGCCATCCACCCGGTGGCGGGCCGCATGCCCGGTCACATGAACGTGCTGTTGGCGGAAGCCGGCGTGCCCTACGACATCATCGCGGATCTCGACGAGATCAACCCAGAGTTCCCCACCGCCGACGTGGCGCTCATCATCGGCGCCAACGACGTGGTGAACCCGGACGCCCGCGAGCGCAAGGACAGCCCCATCTACGGCATGCCCATCCTCGACGCGGACAAGGCCAAGAACGTCATCGTCATCAAGCGCGGCCAGGGCCGCGGTTTCTCCGGCATCGAGAACGCGCTGTTCTACAGGGACAACACGCGGATGCTCTACGGTGACGGCCAAGAGGCTGTCGCGAAGTTGATACACGGCATCAAATCACTCGACTGAATCCCGGACGAGACGCCGCCTGCGTCGTCTCGTCCTCTCCCATAGAGACTCTCACGTCACATAGCGGTGCTCATCCGCGCCGCCGATCTTCTTTTGGTAACGGTTTCCCAAAAATCTCGATTAAGTAATGTCGCCGAGACATCTGCGCGAAATAAAAACTTCGTGTGCGTACATTCTCTGCAACATCGCTGTAGACTCGCGGTCACAAAAACATAGGCGCAAGAAACACGTCGTATTTTGGCCGCAGGAAGGTGGTTTCCGTGAACTGGGCATGGACATGGTCGGGGCACAGCTTCGGCTATTGGCTCGAGGACAATCTCTGGACGTATCACGGCAAGCACGTGGGTCGCCGCAGCGGTACGCACATCCATGCGCCGAACGGACGCTACATCGGCGAGGTCATGGGCAACGGCCGGCTCATCACCAACAAGGCCAAGGCCGGCATGACGGGGCAGATCTTCGTGCCGGCCCTGGCGCGGGTCGCCGAACCGCCCCGCCCCGACGGCGAGGGACGTCAGCCCTATACCGGCCACGAAGATTTCCCGCATCCGGACGAGCTCTGAGCCATCCCCATGCGTGACCCCAAACACAAGGATGTGAAGACGGGCGGAGACGTGAGCCAACCCGGGATCGTGAAACGCCTGGTGGCGGCGCTGCGCTATGCCAAGCGCGCATCGGCTCCCGCATCGCGCCGCCGCACCAAGCCTTCGAGATGAACGAGGATTGGACGGCCAGATAAAAAACCCGCTGAGAGGCGGGTTTTTATTTCGGTGGCTTTTGCGCCGCCGCTTTGGTGGTCGCGCCGGGCGGCGCGGGCGTGGCGTGTTTCTGCTGGTAACGCTGCTTGAGCTGCTGCTTCTTCTCCGGCGGCAGGTCCTGGTACTTCTTGTGCATCTCGCGGATCTGCTGCTGCTGAGCCGGCGGCAGGTTCTGGAAGGCCTCGTAGCGCTGGCGGATCTTCTGGCGCTGATCCGGCGTGAGCTTCTCCCAGCGCTGCAGGCGCTGCTGGAACTGCTCGCGCTCCGCGGGGCTGGCCTTGGAGTAGCGGTCCGCGGCGTTCACCAGCTTGTGCTGGCGCTGCGGCGTCAGCCCGGACCACTTGTCCTTCTGGTAATTGAGCAGCTGCTTCTCGTTGGGGTTAAGCGCGTCCCAGGACACCGGTCCCGCAGGCAGTTGCGCGGCAGCAGGCGCCGCATGGGTCTCCGCCGACGCGGGCGCGGCCTCCGTGGCTGCGAGTCCCTGGCAGGCCCACAGAGTCGAGAGGCAGAGGACCAGCAGCGACCGCTTCATCGGGCAGCGGTCCCGGCGGCGGGCGCCGGCTTGCTCACAGCTGCGGGCACGGGCTTGCCGTGGCGACGCGCGTCGTCGGCCTTCAGCTTGGCCGGGTCGATGCGGGCGAAAGTCATGGGGTCGGTCCACTGGCCGTCGTCAGCCTGCCAGTCGGCCATGAAGTCCAGGAGTTGGTCGGCAGGGGCCGGCGTGGCAGGCTTCTTGTCGGCAGCCTGGGCGGCGCCGGCCGCGAGGGACAAGGACAGGATCAACCAGGCATTAAGACGCATCCGGGAGCGGCTCATCCGCCCACGCCGGTATCGTCATCGTCGTCCGAGTCGTCCACGCTGGTGTCAGCGGCGGGAGCCGGGGCCGGCTGGTCCTGGGTCTCCATCCACTGGTAGAAGTCCATGTCCGCGTACATGTCCAGGTTGTCGCTGGTCATCATGAGCGGCGCGTCGCTGCTGGCGTTGGTGAAGGGGGTCGAGGTGGCGGGATTGGAGCCGCCCATCCACAGGGCGCCGCCGATGACCCCGACGAAGGCCAGGGCCATGGCGCTGGCGGGGATGCGCCAAGCCAGGTGCCGGCCGGGGGCCTTGCCCTCAGCCACCATATCCACGGCCCGGCGCCGGGCTTCGCTGAGCCGCGCCAGGACCTGGGGGTCCAGTTTCCCGGTACTGGCCAAGAAGGCCTGCCGGGCACGATTTGAGAAGATGTCGTCCATTTCCTGCTTGTTCATTGCCAATGCTCCCCCAGAGTCTCCCGGAGGCTATGCATCGCCCGCGAGAGGTGGGTCTTCACGCTGCCCTCTGAGCAGCCCATGGCCTGGGCGGTCTGTTCCACGTCCAGTCCTTCCAATATACGCAGCATGAAGGCTTCCCGTTGACGTCCGGGAAGACGACTTAGTGCAACTTCTAGGGCATCCATGGCGTCGGCCTGGGCCACCTGCTCGGAGGGGTCCCTGCCTGCCAGGTCCTGGGCCGAGGCGATGGGGTCCGGGAGGGCGTCATCGTCGTCGTCCTTCTGGCCGCCGAAGAAGGACATCACCTTGTTACGCACCATGCGGCGGCGCTGGGTGTCGCGGATGCGGCTCTGCAGGATCTTATAGAAGAGGGGCGGCCACTCCGCCTGGGGGCGGTCGGAGTAACGCTTGGCCAGCTGGTACATGGCTTCCTGGACCGCATCCTGGGCGTCCTCGACGCTGCGCAGGGCCACCTGGGCGATGCGGAACGCGCGCCGCTCAACGTCAGCCAGGAAACGGTTCAGTTCTTGGGCGGTATCCAGACGGCCTTCCTGCGGATGGCGGACATCCAGGGCCCGCCTAGAGCCGAAAGGGTATCATGCGGGCTCGCCTCGAAGCCCGGCCCGCCCCCGATGTGTCAGGGATACGCGCAAATTTTCATCAAACCGAAACACCCGGCATCACTGCGCGGTGTGAGCGCCGTCACACTCGGTTCATCCACACGGTTATCCACAAGAACTGTGGATAACGCGTCAGCGTGAAGCGCGCGCCGCTCTATCTCAAGGTCGCGGTACCCTCACCGCTGTACCGGGACTTCGACTACCTGCCGCCGGCGGACACCGATCCGTCCACCTTGCAGCCGGGCATGCGCCTCAGGCTTCCCTTCGGCCGCCGCGAGGTGGTGGGAGTGCTGCTCGGCACCGCCGACAGGAGCGAGGTGCCGACCGCCAAGCTCAAGGCGGCGCGGAAGTTGCTGGATGCCTCGCCGGTGATCCCCCCGGACATGCTGGCCCTGGCTCGTTGGGCCGCGGACTACTACCGCCATCCCATAGGCGAGGTGGTGCAGGTGCTCCTGCCGGTGCTGCTGCGCCAGGGCAAGCCCGCGGAACTCGCGGTCACGCCCCGCTGGCGGCTGAACCTGGCCGGGCGGGATGCGGATGTGTCCGCCCTGGCCCGCGCCCGCAAGCAAAGGGCGCTGCATGCCCTGCTGCTGCGCCATCCGGCGGGCCTGGAACCCGCCGCCATCGCCGAAGCCTTGCCGGGCGCCGCCCCGGCCCTGCGCGCCCTCAAGGAGCGAGGGTGGCTCGAGGACGCCTCTTCGGAGAAGGCACCCGCGGACAGCACTCCCATGCCGATCATGGCCGGGAGCCTGCATCTCAACGCGGCCCAGAAGACCGCGGCCGCGGAGATCGCCCAGGCCGTGGGCGGTTATAAGGCTTTCCTGCTGGATGGCGTAACCGGCAGCGGCAAGACCGAGGTGTATCTCGAGGCCATCGCCGCCGCCGTAGGCAGCGGCATGCAAGCCCTGGTGCTGCTGCCGGAGATCAACCTCACACCCCAGACCCTGGCGCGCTTCCGCGCCCGTTTCGGCACCGTGGCCGCTTTCCACTCAGGGCTCAGCGAAGGCGAGCGGCTCGCCACCTGGCTGGGCGCCCGGGATGGCACGCTCAAGGTGATCGTGGGCACCCGCTCCGCCGCCTGGCTGCCGCTCAAGTCACCGGGACTCATCGTGGTGGACGAAGAGCACGATGCCTCCTTCAAGCAGCACGAGGGCTTCCGCTACTCGGCGCGGGATCTCGCGGTGGTGCGCGCCCAACGCGCCAAGCTGCCGGTGGTGTTGGGATCGGCCACGCCCTCGCTGGAGTCGCTGCACAACGCGGCCCAAGGGCGCTACACGCGCCTGAGTCTCCCGGAGCGCGCCGGCGCGGCGCGGCATCCGTCCATGAAACTGTTGGATATCCGCAGCCGCCCGCTGGTGGAAGGCATGTCCGACCTGCTGCTCGACGCCGTGAACCGGCATCTCACGGCGGACGGACAGGTGCTGCTGTTCCTGAACCGGCGCGGCTATGCGCCCGTCTTCATGTGCCACGACTGCGGCACGCCGGAAGCCTGCAAGCGCTGCGATGCGCGCATGACCCTGCATGGCCGCTCGCGGCTGGTCTGCCATCACTGCGGATCGGAGCGGCCGGTACCGCAGAAGTGCGCTCATTGCGGCAGTCAGGCCTTCGGCGCCGTGGGCCAGGGCACCGAGCGCATCGAGGCGGCGCTCTCGGAACTCTTCCCCCATGCCGGCGTGGCGCGGGTGGACCGGGACAGCACCCGCCGCAAGGGCAGCATGGAGAAGCTGCTGGAGGAAGTGCGCAGCGGACAACGCCGCCTGCTGGTGGGCACCCAGATGCTGGCCAAGGGCCACGACTTCCCCAACGTCACCCTGGTGGGCGTGCTGGACGCGGACCAGGGACTCTTCAGCGCCGACTTCCGCGCCGCGGAGCGCATGGCCCAGCTCGTCATCCAGGTCGCGGGTCGCGCGGGCCGCGCCGAGAAGCCCGGCGAAGTGCTCATCCAGACCCATCAGCCGGATCACCCCCTGCTCCAGCACCTGGTGCGGGAAGGCTATGGCAGCTTCGCGGAAGCCGCCCTCGCCGAGCGGCGCCTCGCGGGCCTGCCGCCCTTCGCCGCTCTGGCCCTGCTGCGTGCCGAGTCTCCCGCTTCGGCTCCGCCCACGGCTTTCCTGGAAGCAGCCCGGGAGCAGCTGGCCCAACGGCGCGGTTCGCAGGTCTCGCTGTTGGGGCCGGCTCCGGCGCCCATGGAGAAACGCGCCGGCCGCTACCGGGCCAACCTGCTGCTGCAAGCGGCCCAGCGGGCGCCGCTGCAGAACCTCTTGGCCGCGACCTTGCCGGAATTGGATCAGCTCAAGCAGGCGCGGAAAGTCCGTTGGTCCATCGACGTGGACCCGGTAAATCTCGACTAAAACCGCTCTCAGCTTAGTAAAGCTCTGCTTTACTCGGTAGAATTTGCGCCGCATGAAACACGCACTAGATAAGCTCCTCCGCGACACACTGAAAGGCATGGGCCACTCGGCCCCTGATGGCCCGCTGGTGGAGCGCACCCGCGACCGCAAGCACGGCGACTTCGCCACCAACGTGGCGCTGGCGCTGTCCAAGGCGGCCGGCAAGAAGCCCCGGGACTTCGCCGAGGAGGTGATCAAGGCGCTTCCCAAGAACGAGCTGGTGGCCAAGACCGACATCGCCGGCCCCGGCTTCCTCAACTTCTTCCTGGCGCCGACGGCCTATCACGCGGAGCTGAAGAGCATCCTCGGCGCCGGCGAGAAGTACGGCAGCACCGACTCCGGCAAGGGCGCCAAGGCCATGATCGAGTTCGTCTCGGCGAACCCCACCGGCCCCCTGCATGTGGGCCACGGCCGCGGCGCGGCTCTCGGCGACAGCCTGGCGCGCCTGCTGAGCGCCACCGGCTGGTCCGTGAGCCGCGAGTTCTATTACAACGACGCCGGTGCGCAGATCGACAACCTGGCCAAGTCAGTGCAGGCGCGTTGCCTCGGTGTGGAGCCCGACCAGGAAGGCTGGCCCGCCGACGGCTATCGGGGCGAGTACATCAAGGACGTGGCCAATGCCTATCTCGCGAAAGAGACCGCCCATGCGGACGACCGCGAGGTAGTGGCCAAGGGCAACCCCAAGGATCTCGCCGCCATCCGCGAGTTCGCCGTGGCGTATCTCCGCCACGAGCAGGACCTGGACCTCAAGGCCTTCGCCGTGAAGTTCGACGTGTATTACCTGGAGTCCTCCCTCTACGGCGAGGGCCGGGTGGAAGCGACCGTGAAGGCGCTGGTGGAGCACGGCCACACCTACGAGAAGGACGGGGCCCTGTGGTTGAAGACCACGGACTTCGGCGACGACAAGGACCGGGTGATGCGCAAGTCCGACGGGACTTACACCTACTTCCTGCCGGACGTGGCCTATCACCTGAGCAAGTGGCAGCGCGGTTTCCACCGCGTGATCGACGTGCAGGGCTCGGACCACCACTCCACCGCCATCCGCGTGCGCATCGGCCTGCAGGCCCTCGACACCGGCATCCCCCAGGGCTGGCCCGAGTACGCGCTGCACCAGATGGTGCTGGTGATGAAGGGTGGCGAGGAAGTGAAGCTCTCCAAACGCGCCGGCAGCTACGTGACCCTGCGCGACCTCATCGACATGGCCGGCAAGGACGCCACGCGCTACTTCCTGGTGGCGCGCAAGGCCGACTCGCAGTTCACCTTCGATGTGGACCTGGCCACCTCCAAGAGCAACGACAACCCGGTGTTCTACATCCAGTACGCCCACGCCCGCATCATGAGCGTGGAGCGCCAGCGCGCCGAGAAGGGCATCGGGTTCGACCAGTCCAACGGCTTAGGCCATGCCGCGCGGCTGGACGGCCTGCACGAGCAGGCGCTCATGACCGAGCTCTCGCGCTACCCGGAGCTCGTGGAGTCCGCTGCCCGCACCCTGGAACCGCACCTCATGGCCCAGTACCTCAGGGAACTGGCCGCGGCCTTCCACGGCTTCTACGACAACTGCCCTTTCCTGGTGGACGACGCGGATGTGCGGGATGCGCGGCTCACCCTGGCACTGGCCACGCGGCAGGTGCTGCGCAACGGCCTCGCGTTGTTGGGCGTCTCAGCCCCAGATAGCATGTAGTCATGGCCAAAGATTACAAGAACAGCCCGAAGCCGAAAGACAAGCCGAAAGGCAAAGGTAAGGGCAGCGGCTTCCCCGGCTGGGGCTGGTTCGTGCTGGGCATCATCGCCGCCATCCTGGTGATCAAGCTCGGCCCCGTGCTGTACCAGGCCGAGATGCACGCCGGCAAGAAAGGCGCAGCGAAGCCCGGCACCGTGGCCGCTGCGGCGAAGGCCACGGTACCCGCCGCCTCCACCGCGCCCCACTACGATTTTTACAAGATGCTGCCGTCCTTCCAGGTGGTGATTCCGGGACAGGACAAGGAAGTGAAATCCGGCACCCCCGCCACCACGCCGGTGGACCAGCCGGGCAACTACATCCTGCAGGTGGGCTCTTTCCCCAACTACGCCGACGCCGACAAGATGAAGGCGACCTTGGCGTTGCAGGGCATCGAGTCCAGCATCCAGCAGGTACAGGTCAACAACGGCACCACCTGGAACCGGGTGCGGATAGGACCCATCAAGGACCTGAAGGAACTGAATTCCATCCGCGCGAAGCTGTCCCAGGATCACATCGATCCCCTAGTAATCAAACAATAAGACTCTCAAGAGCTACTGCGCTCGCCGGGGCGTTGTTGCGCTTCGGACCCGCAGTCGGTCATGCACAAAAGAGTGCGCTCCCTCCTGCTCGCCTCGCGCGCCTAGCCCCGCCTTTGCTCGCTACGCTTTTGAGAGTTCTTCTTCAGATGGACCAGACTTAGTGCCCTGCGTCGGCGACGGCCGCGCCACCCCGCGCTGCCGCCGGCTTGCGCACCAGCCACACCAGTACGATCAATCCCGCGAAGATCCAGCCTGAGATCCAGGAGAAGTCGTCGGTCGCCTGCATGAAGGACTGGCGCATCACCGCGCCTGCCACTTCGGCGGTACGCTGCGCCGCGTCCAGTCCCGGCGCGGTCACGTGCGCCAGGTTGGCGGCGGACACGGTCTCGCTGATGCGCGCATCGTGGAAGGCCTGGCGGGTATCCCACAGCGAGATGCCGAGCGAAGCGCCGAAGCCAGCCCCCAGCATGCGCAGGAAGTTGAACAGGCCCGAGGCGCTGGCTACCCTCTGCGGCGCCACGCCGGACAGCGCCATGCTCATGAGCGGCACGAAGAACAGCGGCATGGCGGCGCCGAACACCAGCCGCGGCCAGGCCAGCTGCGCCAGGGTCACGTCAGTGTCGAAGTGCACGGTCCAGAACGAGACGGCAGCGAAGGTCGCGAAGGACACTGTCACCAGCCAGCGCGTGTCGAAGCGCTGCATGATCTTGCCCATGAAGGGCGCCACCACCACCGCCAGGATGCCGATGGGCGCGGCGGCGATGCCGGCGTCGGTGGCGGTGTAGCCCATCTGGGTCTGCAGCCAAAGCGGGAACACCACCACGTTGGCGAAATACGTTAGGTAGCCGAAGGTCAGGGCCAGCACCGGCAGGGTGTAGTTGCGGTCCTTGAGCAGGCTCAAGTCCACCACCGGGTGGCTGTCCGTGAGCTCCCACACCACCAGCGCGCTCAAACCCGCCAAGGCCACGATCGCCAGCGCCCAGACGGTGCCGGAGGAGAACCAGTTCAGCTCGTTGCCCTTATCCAGCATGATCTGCAGCGCCGCCACGCCCACCACCAGCAGGCCGAGACCGACCCCGTCGATGGGCGTCTTCACCTTATCGGTCTCGCGGCCGCGCAGGGTGCTCCAAGTGAGCCACACCGCCAGCGCGCCGAAGGGCACGTTGATGTAGAACACCCAGGGCCAGCTGTAGTTGTCGGTGATCCAGCCGCCCAGCAGCGGCCCCACCACCGGCGCCACCACTGCGGTCATGCTCCAGATAGAGAGCGCGGTGCCATGCTTCTCCTTCGGATAGTTGCTCATGAGCAGGCTCTGGGAGAGCGGGATCATGGGCCCCGCCGTCAGGCCCTGCAGCACCCGCAGGAACACCAGCGATTCCAGGTTCGGCGCGAGACCGCAGAGCAGCGAGAACAGCGAGAACAGGCTGGTGGCCCAGAGGAACAGGCGCACCTCGCCGAAGGTGCGCGCCAGCCAGCCCGTCAGGGGCACCGCGATGGCCAGCGTCACCGTGAAGGAGGTGATGACCCAGGTGCCCTGGTTGGGGCTGATGGCGAGATCGCCGGCGATGGTCGGGATGGCCACGTTGGCGATGGAGGTGTCCAGGATGTTCATGAACACCGCCAGCGACACGCCCAAGGTGAGCAGCGCCAGCTTGAAGCCTGTGATCGGCGGGTACTTACCGGTCACGGCCCACCACTACCGCGGCCACGCGGGTCTGCGCGCCGCCGCCGTTGGCGCGGATGATGTCCGCGATCAGCTGCTCGGCGCCGGCCATGCGCTGGGCGTACACCGGCGTCGAGTACTGGGG
>DASXYJ010000015.1:0-4664 GCA_036502565.1 Gammaproteobacteria bacterium | reverse complement strand
AGGTGTCCCTCTCCGGCGATACCCTCGTGGCCCAGAGCGGCAACACCAGCTTCAGTGAGCCGCAGGTCATCAAGGTCTATCAGGCGCCGGGCGGCGACTGGACTAAGGTCAAGAAGATGGCGGTGCTCAGCGGCTCGGACGCGAACGGCAAGGACCTGGGCTTCCACCTGGTGATATCCGGCGACACCGTCGCCGCCACCAGCGGGACCCACAACGCCATCTACGTGTTCGCCAAGCCGGCCGCCGGCTGGTCGAACATGACCGAGACCGCCCAGCTCGATGCCAGCGGCGGCGGCTTCAGCGATCAGCCTGCCAGCGGCATCGGATTCTCGCTGGCCATGGACGGCGGCACCATCATCACCACCCCGGGCGGCAGCTTCTATGGCGCCGGCAAGGCAGTGGGCCGCATCCTGCTCTATACCCAGCCGGGCGGCGGCTGGACCACCACCCATGCGCCCACGGCGGTGTTGACCGTCGATGACGCCCACTCGGCCTTCGCCGATCAGCTCGCCATCGCCGGGACCGCGGTGTATGCCAGTTCCCTCGATTCGGCCTGCGGCTTCAACATCGACTGCGCCCACATCTTCATATTCGACATGCCCGGCGGCGGCTGGGTGGACGCGGCGCCGGACGACGGCGTGGCCCTGCCCTCGGCGCCGTTCACCGGCAGCGATACCGTGAGCCAGTTGGGAGTCGCGGACGGCGTCATGACCATGGTGCTGGAGAATGCGGCGGCCTGCCCCGTGGAGCTCGCGAGCGAAGCCACGCTCTGCAGCGCCGCCTTCGCCCTGGACGGCGACAGTCCCGTGGCGGCCTCCGACCTGGACGTGAAGTTGGCCTCGGTGGGTGTGGGGCCGGTGGTGGGTCAGCCGTTCGCGCTGGACGCCAGCATCGCCAATCCCGCCAGCACCGCAGCCACCGCTGTGAGCTTCAGCCTCGATCTGCCGGCGGGCCTCGGCACGCCGCAACTCAGCGACGCCTTGGGCAGCTGCCACCTCACCGGCGGCAAGCTGACCTGTAGTGCCGGGACCCTGGGCCAGGCCGGCGCGAAGACCATGCGCCTCAGCTTCCCCGCCCTCGCCGGCAGCGCCAAGCTCACCTTCAGCGCCAAGGTCTCCACCACCGCGCCGGATCGTGATCTGCGGGACAATGCCGCCAGCCTGGCCCTCACGCCGGACCGCCCCCCCGTCGCCCAGAGCGAGAGCGGCACCATCACGCAGGACACCACGGGTCCCGTGGCCGATGCCGTGGTGTCCTTCGACGGCAACTTCCCCGCCACCGATCCCGATGGCGACACCTTGACCTACCGTCTCGTCAAGGTGCCGGATGTCGGCACCGTGAACCTCTCCAGCGACGGCAAGTTCGACTTCCTGTGCGTCGGCTGCACCGGCACCTACGTCATCGAGTGGGTCGCCAACGACGGCCGGGTTGATTCCAATCCGGCCACCGAGACCATGACCCTCTCCATCCATTCGACCGGGTCCGGCTCCGTGCGTGCGCAGGGTGGATCCAACGGCGCCGGCGGGACAGGTGGCAGTGGCGGAGGCGGCAGCCTCGGCCTGCCTGCCCTCGTGCTGCTGGTGTTGGCGGTGCTGGCGCGCTGGCGCCGTGCGCTCGCGGCGCTGGCCGTGGCCGGCTGCTTCGTCGCCCTGAGTGCCTGCGGCGGGGGCGGCGCCACGGCGCAAGGAAGCAACGGTACGACGCTCAGTGGCGACCATCCGGGTGACACCCCTACCTTCCTCACCCTGGATCCCATGCAAGCCGGCGATGAGGCCTTCGGGTATGCGGAAGTGAGCCTGGGACTGGGCGACATGAGCGTGGGCCTCGTGCAGTACATCCAGCAGGGCTTCGCCAAGCCCGGCGTCAGCTACTCTCAGCCCTGCGATGCCGGCGGTGACCTGCGCTACTCCTACGTGGACGCGGACGGCAGCCACGACCTGAGCGCGGGCGACACCATCGACGTCAGCTTGGACGATTGCCCCTTGAACGGCATGTACTACGACGGCGCAGGCAGCGCCGCCATCCATATCAAGAGCCTCAGCGGCAGCACCCTCACCGGTGACGTGAAGTTCACCGCCACTTACGACATGAAGACCCTGTCCTTGCCGGGCACCTCCATCCAGGGCGCGCTCGACAACCCCACCCAGCGCGGACCGCTCCTGCCGGAAGGTGCGCTGGACGTCAGCTACGCGGAAAACTCGGGCAGCGAAGACCTCAAGCTCAGTTCCGGCTCGGGCTTCGGCTTCAAGAACGGCGAGGAAGATGACCAGCTGAGCGGCTACGTCGTGGAGAAGAAGTTCGACGGCAGCGCCTATTCCTTCAGCATCGCCGGCACCCTGGACAGCGCGACCTTGGGAGCCAAGCTCACCTTCAAGACCCTCAAGGCCTTCCGCGGCACCGCGCATTCGGATCCGACCGCAGGCGACCTCTACATCGGCGGTCCGGGTAAGACCTCAGCCCAGTTCCTCTACACCGACATCGGTCCCAACCCCAACCTGTTCTGCTTCGAGGTGGATGGGAACGGTGATGGCAGGTACGACGGGGCGGAGGACGTGCCGCCCACCGAGTTGCTGGTCTGGAACCTCTTCGTCCGCGGCCTGGTCTTCCAGGGGACGTCGCTCGGGCAGGTGGACATCGTCGACCCGCTGCACACCGGCCAGGACGGCGCGCTGCCCCTCTGGCAGCCCCCCACCACGGTGCTGCCGATGGACGACACGCCCTTCGCGGTGGCGGTGGACGAGCCCCGCGGCCGGCTGTACGTGTCGATACCCAACCAGGACGAAGTGGAAGTGATCTCCGAGAGCAACCACGGCGTGCTGGCCCGCATCACCGGCCTCGCTGCCCCCACGGGCCTGAACCTGAGCCATGACGGCAGCACCCTATACGTGGCGCTCGGCGCCACGGGCTCCGTGGCCCTGGTGGATCCGGACACGCTCACGGTGTCCAGCACCATCGACGTGCACGCGGCGCTCGGGGGCATGAGCACCTACGACGTGGCGGAGGCGCAGCCCGGCATCCTGTTCATCACCGGCAACGGCGCCAGCTCGGTCTCCACCAAGGTCGCGCGCCTCGACGTGGGCGCGGGCACTTCCACCACGGTCGCTGGCAACACGACGATCCGTGAGGCGCCGCGCCTGGCGGTCTCGCCGGACGGCAACACCGTCTACGTCAGCGACAATCCTTCGCCCTCGTCGATCTACGTGCTGGACGCGACCCAGGTGACCGCACCCGTGGTGAGGAACGTAGGCAGCGTGCTGGGCGATTTCGGCCTCTTCACCCTTACCCCCGATGGCGCCCACATCATCGGCTCCTTCGGCGACCAGGTGTTCGCGACCTCGGACCTCTCGGTGCTGCCGCAGACCCTGGAGACGGGTCTTTCGGCGGAGGCGCCGGACGGCAAGCTGATCTACGTCAACGCCGCGCACTACGTGAGCAGCGGCTTCGAGAGCCCCGTGGACCTGGTGCTGTATGACCCCGTGCAGTTCAAGCAGGTGGGCGACATGCGCACCGGTTGCCCGATGCTGAGCGATTCCCTCATGGTCGGGCGCAGTCCTTACCTGCAGATGGCGAGTTTCGATTCCGGCAAGCAGCTGGCCATGCTGGGACCGGGCTATCTGTGCATGAGCACCGTGCGGCCATGATGATCAGCCACCGATGAAAAGGGAGCGGGGTATGCGCCAGTACACATTCGGCACAGGCATGCTCATGGCCCTGCTGGTCTTGGGCGGCTGCGCCGGCAACCGGACCAAGCCCGCGCCACAGACGCCGGCTGATAAGGGCCCCAGCAAGCCTTTCGTCACCAAGAGCGTGGTGTTCTTCCCGGACTCGGCCGGGGATTTCGAGCTTTACCAGAAGTACGCTTATCCAGATGCTCCGGACGGCGTGCAGCTCACCTACACGTCCAAGACCCTGCCTAGCGCCAAGCTCGATATCTTCGTATTCGTGCTGGGGCGAGGGCCGGCGGACGACGCCGTCAAGCAGGGTGACCAGCGCATGCGCGGCGAGGTGCAGGCTGCCACCAAGGCCGGGGTCTACGAGGACCTGGAGTTTACCGACGACACCGCATTCCCGTTGACCACGGCCGACGGCGGTAGCCTGCCGGGCCGGCGTCTACGCATGACCCTGGGCGAGCACGGCCACAAGCTGGTCTCGGCCGGCTACATGTTCTACAAGCAGTTGTACCTGGTGGAAGTGCGCATCACGGCACCGGTCGAAGCCGGCGACATCCTTACCCAGGTGGGGGATGCCGCGGCCCGCACGCTGGTGCCCGCGATCCACATCCAGAACGAGGGTGGATGCCAGGATCTCACCGTCTATTGGGACAGCAAGGATCCCAACGGCTTGATCGCCGGATTGAAGAAGGGCATGGAGCAAGCCGAGCTCGATGGCTGTGTCGGGGCGAAGGAGCAGCAGGTGCAGCCCAAGACGGGCGAGGACATGATGACGATCGCCTACAAGCCGGAAGACTGGCATTGAAGTGCTTGGCCCTGGCCGGCGGCATCC
The DNA here is from genome assembly GCA_036502565.1 of Gammaproteobacteria bacterium. GTDB lineage: Bacteria > Pseudomonadota > Gammaproteobacteria > Natronospirales > REEB76 > DASUBN01. The sequence continues at coordinate 161 of DASXYJ010000015.1, read as the reverse complement.
TGCTGTTGAGCGCTTGCGCCGCGGCGCCGGTGCAGGAAGTCTCCCTCGACGACCAGGCCCGCTACTGGCTGCTGGACCGCACCACCATCCGCAACGACGTCCCGGCGGAGGACGGCTGCTTCCGGGTCAAGGTGAGCATCGGTGCCGATGGCAAGGTCTCC
>DASXYJ010000014.1:0-7626 GCA_036502565.1 Gammaproteobacteria bacterium | reverse complement strand
GCGATAGCCTGCTACGTGCAGGCGACCATAGGCGTCCCGCAGGTCTACAACAACACCATGGTCGGGAATATCCTCGGCCTGCAGATGCCCATCATCACGCCGGACGCCCCGACTTCCGACGTGGTGGTCAGCAACAACCTGATCGCCTTCAACCAGGTCGGTCTCAACACCGCGACTGGGCTGGATGGCCTCCTGCCCGGCCTGCATGGCAATCTCGTCTACGGCAACACTACTGCGGACTATCAGGGCGTCGCCGACCAGACAGGTACCCATGGCAACATCTCGGCCGATCCGCGACTGGAAGACCGGGCGAACGGCGACGTGCATCTGCTCCTCGGCTCTCCGGCCATCGATGCGGGTGATGGCAGCCTGAGCCAGGTCTCTTCCACCGATTTCTACGGCAACGCCCGCGGCTCGACGTCCGTGGACATCGGCGCGGTCGAATACCAGGCCTCGGCCATCGCAGCGGTGGATGGATCCATCACCACCATGGCCGGCACTGCCAAGGCCGGCACCCTGGCTGCGTCGGGTGCGGCCGTCGGCGAAGCGTTCATCTTCTCCATCGTCACGCAACCCAGCCACGGCAGCGTGGCGCTCTCGGATGCGGCCAGCGGCACATTCGACTACCTGCCGGCGGATGGCTACGTGGGCGCTGACAGCTTCAGGTTTGAGATCACGGACGGCAACGGCAACATGTCGAACGTCGCCACCGAGCAGGTGAGCATCAGCGACATCGCTCCGAGCGTCAGCGACGGCGCCGTCAGCACCCAATCCGGGCTTCCCGTCAGCGGCACGCTCTCCGTCACCCCTGCCTACGTCGCACAGCGATGGCACTTCGTCCTGGCGTCGAAAGCGGCCCATGGCACCGTGAGCGTCATGCCGGGCACGGGCAGGTTCACCTATGTGCCTGCCGCGGGTTTTGCCGGCAGCGACAGCTTCAGATTCCAGGTCGTGGACTCTTTTGGCACGGCCTCTGCCCCCGCCACCGAGACCATTACAGTGCAGGACGTGGCACCCCAGGCCATCAATGCCAGCATCAAGGTCGTGCCTAACCGGCCCTACCAGGGTGCATTGAAGACCCAGGCATCCCGAGGGCAGTCGCTCAACTACACCGTGATCAGCAACCCCGCCCACGGCACCCTGACGGTGAACAGCCTCACCGGCGCGTTCACCTATACCCCGGATCACGGCTATAGAGGCCGTGACAGCTTCACGTTCCAGGCGGCAGACGGGCGGGGCACGCTCTCGAACGTCGCGACGGTGAACATCCAATTCTATTGAGCGGGTGATGGGCGATCGGACCAGGGGAAGGGGATGAAGGTCGGTCAATAGAGATAGTCAGGCGCCGCGCACAGCGGCCGCGCTAAGGGAAACAAGGGGAATATCGATGAAGAAGTTCAGCCTGTTAGCGGCGGCCATCGCCACGATGCTCAGCGGCTGCGCCAGCGAGCCCACCGTCAGTTCCGCGCCGCCGCCCACCGGCCCCATCGGCGGCGTCATCGTCGCCAGCAGCGGCCTGTCCGGCGGCACCGCCACCTACACCATCCACGTGCCGGTCCCGCCGGGCCGCGACGACACCCAGCCCAACTTCGACGTCCGCTATTCCAGCCAGGACGGCGACGGGCTGCTCGGCATGGGCTGGGGCCTGGACACGCCCGAAGCCGTGTTCCGTTGCCCCGCGACGCCCGCCATGGACGGCTACACCGCCGGCGTGCGTTTCGCCTCCACCGATAGGCTCTGCGTGGACGGCGATCACCTGGTGGTCACCTCCGGCAATTACGGCCGGCCGGGCGCCACCTATCAGCGCGAAGTCACCAACGGCTCCCAGGTCACCCAGTTCGGCGAGTTCAGCAGTCCCGAGTCGTACTTCATGGTCACCCACCAGAGCGGTTCCAAGGACTACTTCAAGGCCGGCTTCGTCCCCGCCGGGCGTAGCGCCCCGCTGTCCTGGTACGAAAGCCGTTACGTCGACGATGCCGGCGGCACCGTGGACTACAGCTACGACCGCTCCGTCCCGGGCGAGATGCTGCTCACCGAGATCCGCTACACCGGCCATGAGATCGCCGGCGTCGCCACCCCCGGCACGCGTTTCGTGCGCTTCAGCTATGAAGCCCGTCCCGACACCACCTCCACCTTCCTCGCCGGCGGCGAGACGCGCCAGACGCGCCGCCTCGCCGGCATCGTGGTCGGCATGGACGGCGACAAGCCCGGCGCTCCCGCGCGCGAGAGCCGCGAGTTCGCCTTCAGCTACGCCCCGAGCCCCACCACCGGGCGCAGCCTGCTCACCGAAGTGCGTGAATGCATCGTCGACGCCGACGGCAGCAAGCAATGGCTGCCCAAGACCAGCTTCACCTGGAACGGCGAGCGCCTCGCCTTCAAGGCGCCGGTCGCCTACGGCATCCCCAACCCGGAGACCGACCTGCAGCCGCAGCAGCTGGTGGACGCCACCGCCATCATGCGCTCCCCCTACATCGCCCCGGGCGACTTCGACGGCGACGGCCGCCGCGAGCTGCTCTATTACCGCCCCGGTGTCGGCGCGCACCTGTACTTCCTCAAGCCGGACGGCACGCTGCGCCAGGACGTGGACGTCAGCAAGTTCTTCAAGAGCCCGCCGGAAGTCCTGTTCCACTCCGCCGCGGCGGACGTGGACAACGACGGCGCCAGCGATCTCCCCGGCAACGTCGATGGACATCTCGGCTTCATCTCCTGGTCCGGCACCGGAATGGGCCAGCCCGTCACCACGGACGTGCCCTTCAGCGAGCAGATGGCGCTCGCCTACATCAGCGGCGGCCGCCAGCCGGACGTGATCCAGACCGAGCCGATCAGCGCCGGTTCCGCCGACTACGGGTTGTACCTCTATCGCAACCTCGGCTCCCGCCCCGGCGCGCTGCACTTCGGCAAGCGCCAGCTGGTCTATGCGCTCAAGAAGAGCAAGGCCACCGGCCGGCATGAGGGCTTCTATGAAGGCGGGGACCTGGACGGCAACGGCCTCGCCGACGTGTTCATCATGTCCGGCGACCGCGTCTCGGCGGTGATCCTCCCGCGGCAGGACGCCGACGGCACGCTGCACTTCGATGTCGCCGCGCCCGCCACCCTCGGCATGCCAGACCGCGCCCTCGACGACACCTACTTCGCCGACCTCAACGGCGATGGTCTCCCCGACCTCGTGTACGCGGATGCCGCCGCCGGCGGCGCCCGCACCTGGCGTTACCAGATCAACCGCGGCGGGCGTTTCGACGCCCCGGTGGACACCCAGGTCGCCGACGAGCGCAACCCCAAGGCCGGCATCAGCTCCAGCTTCACCACCGACGTCGACAACGACGGCAAGGACGAGCTCCTCTATCCGGACAAGATGGTCGCCGCCTACTGCCTCGGCACCAGCCACAAGCTCCAATGCGCGGACGACCCCAACGGCATGGACGATCCCTGGGACGACCTCAGCATCTACCAGTTCGCCGTGCTCAAGTTCCAGCAGGGCGCGGACGGCAGCTTCAAGCCCGTGGTGATGCACGACGCCAACATCGTCGCCCAGGCCAACCTGGTCGGCTCCGGCGACCTGCAGGGCGACGGCCTCACCGACGTGTTCTCGCCGTTCTCCTCCTGGTACGGCGACGGCGGCTTCCGCGGGGCGGATGGCAAGCGCGTCCCCTGTCCGCCGGTGTATGGCTGCGGCCTGCACGTCTCCAGCAACGTCAGCTCAGGCCACGCAGACGGCGCCAACGGCGCAGCGGACTTCATGAGCGCCGCGGTGGACGGCCTCGGCTACCGCGTGTTCTGGGATTACTTCCCCATGTCCTCCACCAAGAGCGGTCTCTACAGCGTGGTGCCGGTCGGCAAGCCCGAGCGCTATGTGGACCCGGATGATTTCTACTTCACCTCCTCCCAGTACCTGGTCGGCGCCTATGGCCGCAGCAGCGGCGTGGGCGATGGCTACCAGGCCTTCACCTACCAGTACGGCGACGAGCGTTACAGCGCCGCCGGACGCGGCATGCGCGGCTTCCGTTACGTCATCGAGCACGACCTCTCCTCGGGCTACCGGCGCATCAGCCTCTACGACCAGCGCTTCCCGCTGGACGGGCGCCTCCTCGCCGAATGGAAGGTCGATGAGCACACCCTGGACGACGGCCTGCAGAAGGGCGTCGCGCCGCCGGATCACCGCTATGCCCAGACCGACACCTGGGATTGCACCGCGCCCAAGGGTTACTCCGTCGGCGGCGTCAGCTGCGTCGACAGCGGCGGTCCCATCTTCAACTACCGCATGCGGCACCGGCTCTATCATGACTATGACAAGGACCTGGGCGAATGGACCGACGTGGACAGCGCCTACGACTACGACCAAAACTCCCAGGAGAGCCACCGTCTCACCAAGACCACGAGCTCCAAGAAGATCGACACGGAAGAGGTCACCACCCACTACCTCCCCGTGGATCCCGCCCACTGGTACTTCAATCGCCTGCTCCGACAGGAAACCGTCAAGATCACGGACCCCGTGGCCGGCGTGAAAGGCGCTCCGGAGCATAGCCGCACCGACGAGGACGATAGCTACGAGTACGACGCCCACGGTCTGCTGCACAAGCTGGTGGAGCGGGGCCCCGAGAAGTACGTGGAGACCCGGGTGCTGACGTACCAGCAGGACCCCGCGGCCCCGGACTATGGCCTGCTGTCCTCCGCGGTCATCACCCGTGCCGAGAAGGAAGACCAGCAGCCGGATTACCTGCGCAATCTCCGCGTCGCCTACGACGCGGAGGGTTACTCCCAGATCTCCGTCACCTCCGCGGGCCTGGATCCGGAGACCGCCACCCACGATCCCGTCACCGGTGATCTCCTCACCAAGACCAAGGATGGCGTCAGCCAGACCTTCAAGTACGACATCCTCGGCCGGGTCGTCCATTACGAGCGCACCGAGAAGGGCAAGGACCCGATCATCTGGGATGCGGAGTATGGGCGCTGCCTGCCCAAGCAATGCATATCCAACGCGGTGTACTTCGCCACCGAGGTGGTCAACAAGCGCATCATCGGCACCACCTTCTTCGACAAGAGGGGTGAGAAGATCAGCTCTCCCAAGGACAGCTTCATCAAGGACGACTGACAAGGCACAGCCGGGATAGGGTAGGGACATCCACGTGGAGATCAGCATCGCTGGTCTCCGCCGATCCACCAGCAATAGATGAGTCTCAACAAAGGGGTTTAGGGTGAAAAGGAATCTCGCTCTCGGCGGACTGCTCTGCCTGGTCCTCGCATCGTTCTGTTCCCCTGCCATGGCCGTGAACGGCCCCTGGACCTGGCAGAACCCCGCGCTCACGGACACCGGGCTCTTTGGATATGCCCAGAGCGCGCCCGGCGGCACCCAGGTCATCGTCGGCGCGAGCGGCCTCGTGCTCAGGAGCACCGATGGCATCAGCTGGACCAACATCCGCACGCTTTACTCCGATTACGGCAACGGCGCCATCGACGATGGCACGGACCTGGATACCGTCATCTACTGGAACGGCAGGTTCATCGCCGGCGGCAACAGCCACATCCTTACCAGCACCGATGGCAAGACCTGGAAGGCCGCCCAGGTGGACCTGGGCGGCACCGCCCTCACGGTGGCCTCCTTCACCGTCTTCGGCAGCAAGCTGGTGGCCAGCACCGAGCCGGGCGTACCCCTGGGTTCCGGCCCCAGCTTCGTCAGCACCGACGGCATCCACTGGGCGCGGGGCGACGGCACCGCCGTGGTCCATGCCGCGGCCATCGGCAGCACGCTCTACAGCGTGGTCTACGACAGCGTCCCGGCACACCAGCAGCTCTATAGCTCCACCGACGGCAAGCACTGGAGCGTGGACGCCAGCTTCCCCGGCAGCAGCGTCGGCGCCGAGATGGCGGCATCGGACGGCACCACCCTGCTGGTGGTGGACATCACCGGCAACGGCTATTCCACCACCGACGGCAGCCACTGGAGCGCCGCCCACGCCGCCCCGGCCATGCAAGGCCTGCAATGGACCGGCCGCGAGTTCGTGGTGCTCAGCACCGGCATCCTCTATTACACCAGCGCCGACGGCAGCGCCTGGACCAGCCACGCGCTGCCCGCGCGGGTCACCAACCTCCACTGGACCGGCAGCCAATACCTCGCCCTCGGCGGCGATGGCGCCCTCGACACCTCACCGGACGGCGACGCCTGGACCGGCGTCTCCACCCCCGGCAGCGAGGACTTCGTCACCGCCATCTGGGACGGCAGCCAGTTCCTGCTCTATGGCATCGGCAACGATCGCTATGCGGGCGATGGCAGCAGCTGGACCGCCCAGGCCCTCACCGGCACCACCCCCGTGCAGGACGTGGTCAAGGGCGACCAGGTGTTCCTCGCCGCGGACTCCACCGGCGAGATCCAGGTCAGCACCGACGGCCTCGCCTGGACCAACACCGGCGTCGACGCCGCCCACGGTTACTTCAACCTCGCCCAATGCGGCAGCAAGGCCGTGGCCATCGCGGACGTGGATGCCAGCCTGCAGGTATGGGTCGCCACGGCAGACGCCGGCAGCAACTTCCTCACCTGGAGCCAGAGCGCCAGCGACTTCGACGAGCCCATCGCGCTCGCCTGCGGCAACGGCGTGTTCGTCGCCGCCTTCTTCGGCGGCAGCGTCGCCGTCAGCAGCGATGGTGTCAGCTGGACCACCACCCAGCTGCACTACAAGGCCGGCCTCCCCATCCTCACCGCGCTCAAGTTCTTCAATGGGCGCTTCATCGCCACCACCGATGGCAGCGAGCTCTACACCAGCACCCGCGGTGCCGGCTGGACCGAGCTTGATCCGGTCACGGCCCAGGCGCCGGCAGGCCTCGCCGGCCTGGTGTGGGATGGCAAGGAATACATCGGCACGCCCAGCCTCGCCGGCAGCCTCTGGAGCAGTCCCGATCTCAGCACCTGGTATGAAGATGTCTACGTCCCCGGCGCGATCGCCCTCGGGGCGCTCGGTGCCGGCGGCGGCCACGCGCTCATAGCAGGCGATTCGAGCGGCATCCTGGAATCCACCGCCGGCGCCGGAGCCGCGCCCATCGTGTCGCCCGTCACCCTCACCGTGTCGACGGACAGCGTCACCAGCACCTCGGGCCGCTGCAAGGCCACCGACCCGCAGCACCGGGCCCTGGTCTACCAGGCTGATCCCGCCAGCCTCAGGGACTTCAACGGCACCGTCACCGTGGACAGCTTCACAGGTGACTTCACGGTCACCGGCATCAGCTTCGATCCGAAGGGCGATCCGCTGCATTTCGCCTGCCGCGCCAGCAACGGATACATGATCAGCGAGGGCACCGCCAGCATCGGCGTCGCGGCATCGGGCGGCAAGACTCCGCCGCCGAAGAGTGGGACCACGAGTGGGGGCGGGGGAGGGGAGGCCGACCTCTTCAGCCTCTTGCTACTCGCCTGGCTGCTGCGCCGCCGGCAAACGCCCCGGGCCCAGGCATAACTTTGTTGGCCTTCGGACTCGCAGTCGGTCACGTACACTAAGAGTACGCTCCTCCTGCTCGCCTCGGCCGCCTCGTTCTGCCAAGCGCGCGGGACGTTTTAACAAGGGAGAGGTTGATGGACATTCATCCCAAATACCCATGGCGTATCGATACGAACGATAGATACAGGGAGTTAATGGGTCTAAT
>DASXYJ010000013.1:0-5965 GCA_036502565.1 Gammaproteobacteria bacterium | reverse complement strand
CATGAACCCGGGCGGCTCGGTCAAGGATCGCATCGGCCGCAGCATGATCGAGGAGGCGGAGAAGCGCGGCGAACTGAAGCCCGGCGCCACCATCGTGGAAGCCACCGCCGGCAACACCGGACTCGGCCTGGCCCTGGTGGCGGCCCAGAAGGGCTACCGCTTGGTGCTGGTGATCCCGGACAAGATGAGCCAGGAGAAGATATTCAACCTGCGCGCCATGGGCGCCGAGGTGGTGCTGACCCGTTCCGACGTGGCCAAGGGGCACCCTGAGTACTACCAGGACCTGGCCAAGCGCATCGCCGACGAGCAGGGCGCCTTCTTCGTCAACCAGTTCGGCAACCCGGACAACCCCAAGGCCCACGAGGAGAGCACCGGTCCCGAGATCTGGGAGCAGATGGAGCACAAGCTGGACGCGGTGGTGGTGGGCGTGGGTTCCAGCGGCACCCTCACCGGCATCGGCCACTACCTGAAGAAGGTGGCGCCCCACGTGGAGATGGTGCTGGCGGACCCCAAGGGTTCGGTGCTGGCGGACTACCTCAAGACCGGCGTGCTGGGGGAGAAGGGCGGCTGGCTGGTGGAAGGCATCGGCGAGGACTTCATCCCGGACATCTGCGACCTCTCGGTGGTGAAGCACGCCTACACCATCCCGGATTCCGAGGCCTTCGCTGTATCCCGCGAGGTGCTGCGCAAGGAGGGGCTGTTGCTGGGTTCCTCCTCGGGCGTGCTGATCGGAGCGGCCCTGCGTTATTGCCGCGCCCAGAAGACCGCGAAGCGCGTGGTCACCATCGGCGCCGACACCGGCAACAAGTACCTCTCCAAGCTCTATAACGACTTCTGGATGATCGAGCAGGGTTTCATCGAACGCCCCAAGCGGGGCGACCTGGGAGACTTCGTGGGGCGTCCCTACTGGGAGCGGGCCACAGTGTACGTGGGTCCGGGGGATACCCTGGCCACCGCCCACACCCGCATGCGCAACAACGGCATCTCCCAGCTTCCGGTCATCGACGGCAAGCAGTTCCTGGGTGCCGTGTCAGAGAGCGACCTCATCGACGCGGTGCAGAACGACAAGCGCGGTTTCACCCAGGAGGTGCGCGGCGCCGTGAACGGCAAGTTCCCGCGCATCTCCGCCAAGGACAAGGCCGAGGCGCTGTTCGCGCTCCTGCAGAAGGAGTTCGCCGTGGCGGTGATGGACGGGGACAGCTTCCTTGGCCTGGTCACGCGTAGTGACCTCCTGAATCGTCTGCGTCTTCAATAAGTTCCCGGAGTACAGCCGTGAAGAACACCGACAAGCGTCAGCATTTCGCCACCCGCACCATCCATGCCGGCCAGTCGCCGGATCCTAGCACCGGTGCGGTGATGCAGCCCATCTATGCCACCTCCACCTATGCCCAGGAGAGCCCTGGCAAGCATAAGGGCTACGAATACTCCCGCACCCAGAACCCCACGCGCATGGCCTATGAGCGCTGTGTGGCGGACCTGGAGAACGGCCAGCAGGGTTATGCCTTCGCCTCCGGCCTCGCCGCCACGGCGACGCTGCTGGAGGTGTTGGATTCCGGCGCCCATGTGGTGGCGATGGACGACCTCTACGGCGGTACCTATCGCCTGTTCGAGCGGGTGCGCAAGCGCTCCGCGGGACTCAAGTTCAGCTTCGCTGACATGCGGGATCCCAAGGCCCTGGAAGCCGCGATCCGCCCCGAGACCAAGCTCATCTGGGTGGAGACACCCACCAACCCCTTGCTCAAGCTGGTGGACCTCTCCGCCGTGGCGGAGATCGGCAAGAAGCGCGGCATCATGACCGTGTGCGACAACACCTTCGCCTCACCCTCGGTGCAGCGCCCCCTGGATCATGGTTTCGACGTGGTGATGCATTCCGCCACCAAGTTCCTGAACGGCCACTCCGACATGGTGGGCGGCATGCTGGTGGTGGGCGAGAAGAAGGAGCTGGCGGAACAGCTGGCCTTCCTGCACAACTCCGTGGGTTCCGTGTCCGGTCCCTTCGACAGCTTCCTGGCGCTACGCGGCTTGAAGACCCTGGCGCTGCGCATGCAGCGGCATGGCGAGAACGCCCAGGAGCTGGCGGGCTGGCTGGAGAAGCATCCCAAGGTGGAGCGCGTCTCTTACCCGGGCCTGCCGAGCCATCCGCAACACGCACTCGCCAAGAAGCAGATGCAGAGCGGCGGCGGCATCGTGACCATCTTCCTGAAAGGCGGCGAGCCGGAAGCACGGCGCTTCCTGGAGAGCTGCCACCTGTTCACCCTGGCCGAGAGCCTGGGCGGCGTGGAGAGCCTGGTGGATCATCCGGGCATCATGACCCACGCCTCGGTGCCGCTGGAGACCCGCAAGGCGCTCGGCATCAGCGATTCGCTGGTGCGTCTGTCGGTGGGCGTGGAAGACGTGAACGATCTGCGCGCTGACCTGGAAAATGCTTTGGCAGCGATCTAATTCGCGGCGTTTCCAGAAGCGTCGCGAGCGAAGGCAGGGCTAGGCGCGCGAGGCGAGCAGGAGGGAGTGCACTCCGATGTGCATGACCGACTGCGAGACCGATGCGCAACAACGCCCTGCCGAGCGCAGCAGCTTCTGGAATAAAAAAAGGCGAATCCGCGTGTGCAGATTCGCCTTTTTTCGGTCTCCGAATCCTTCGTTTAAGAAGGATCCTCTACACACCTTGCGGTGCGTAGCCGCTATTACTTGTGGGTGCTCGCAGCGGGAGCAGCAGCGGTGCCAGCCGGAGCAGGCATCGCAGTGCCGGCGGCCGGAGCCGGGGCAGCGGTGCTGGCAGCCGGAGTGGCAGGAGCTTCGCTCTTGCCGCAAGCGGACAGCGACAGGGCCAGGGCGGCAGCGGTCAGGACAACGGCATACTTCTTCATGTTCATTACCACCAGTGCAGGAAATGGATGTAAATTGATGATACTACTCGCCGATTTCTGTTCACACGGCGATCGGCGGCAAATTCTAGAGATTTCCGCGGGGACGGGAAGGGGCTGGGATGTACATTTTATTATGTACATACGAATCAATGAGTTACGTGCCTCTCTGCATGCCTGAGCTACAGTCTCCACGCGCTAAGTTGCTGATTCTCCGCGCTTTGCATTCGACAATAAACCCATAGCCATGAACGCCTCTCCCACCACCTCCGCAGACGGGTCCAGCGACCCCGGGCAGGCGATCCGAGCCCTGGTCCAGGGCCTGTCCGAACAGGATTGGGTGTGCTGCCCGGGTTTCCTGCCACAGGCACACGTGAGTGCCTTGCGGCGCGAGGCGGAAGCTTTGCGTGGTGCCGGGCGCTTCCATCCTGCGGGCATCGGCCACGTGGCGGAGCGACGCAGCGACATCCGCGGCGACGACATCCATTGGGTGGAGCAGCAGGCGCCCCTGGCCCGGGCGCTGCAACAGCAGCAATTGGCCGAGCTCAAGGACGCCATCAACGCGAGGCTCTATCTCGGGCTGCACGATTTCGAAGGCCACTACGCCGCTTATCCTTCCGGTGGCGGTTATGCCCGACACGTAGACCGTTTCCGCGGCGATAGCCGCCGCGTGCTCTCGGTGGTGCTCTACCTCAATGACGCCTGGGATCCAGAAGACGGCGGAGACCTCTGCCTGTATGCCGGGGAAGCGGCAGCGGAGCCGGTGGCCCGCATCAGCCCCCATGGCGGCACGCTGATCTGCTTCCTGAGCGAGCACGTGCCCCATGAAGTGCTGCCGACGCGGCGCACGCGTTGGAGTCTCTCCGGCTGGTTCAGGCGCCGGGCTTGAGGAGCCGGCAGCCCTGCGGCACACTGCCGGCTCGTCGCAACGGAGCCTGACGTGTTCGAACTGCCGAGCCTGCCCCAGGAGATGGGTGAGATCGTGATCCAGGGCCTGCGCCTGGGACGCCTCGCCTATCGCCGCCTGTTCAACCTCACCACCATGATCGCGTTCCTGAGCCTGATACCCACCGTGGTGCAGGTGTGGGGCAAGGGTGATGACGTCTCCTTCGAGGCACCGGTGTTCAACGACTGGAACATGGTCGCTGCCTGGCTGCGGCAGTTCTACGGCAGCTACGGCGCCGCCTTGCTGGTCACCGGCGGCCTGGCGCTGTTTCCCCAGACGCTGCTGCTGCGGCGCATCGCCCTCGCGGCGCGCGGCCAGAAGGAGACGCCGCGGGAAGAGCTCCGCCAGGCGCTGCGCCTGTGGCCTTGGGCGATGCTGACGGGACTGGTATACGTGGTAGTGGTGGGTTTCGGTTTCATGCTGATCGTGCCCGGCCTCATCCTGGGGGTGAGCCTCATGTTCTCCGTGTACGCGACGGTGCTGGATGGCATGAAGCCGCTGCCGGCGCTCAATGGCAGCCACCACTTGGTGTGGGGCCATTGGTGGCGTACCTTGGGCCTGGTGCTGGTCCTCTACATACCTTTCATGCTGCTCGGCATGATGCTGTCCACCATGCTCGGCTTCGACCTCGATCCCGGTCAGGCGCTGCACGCGCGTGACCTCTTCAAGCAGGCGGTGCTGGACATGGTGTTGGTGGCATTCCTCGCGCCCTTCATGTTCTCGATCCAGTACCTCTACTACCGCGACCTCAAGCTGCGCCGGCAGGTGCCTTGAGCCGTGGCCGCCACTCCCTCCAGCAGCGCATCGGGAGTGCTCCGGGAGGGCTGGACCCTGTTCGTCGCCGGTCTCTCCACCGCCTTCCCCTGGGTGCTGGCGGCGGAACTGCTGCAGGAGCTGCCCTTCGCCAATCCGCCTGGCAGCATCCTCACCACCGATCTCGATCTCTATGGGCAGCCCGGTTATCTGATACGCGCCATCCTGTTCGGCGCGCTACAGGCGCTCTTCTATTCCGTCGCGGTGCTGAAGCTCGCGGGAAGGGGCGCGGTCTGGCCGGCGGGGCTGCGCGCCACGGTGTCGGTGCTGCTGGGTTACTTCTGCTATGAAGTGATCGTGGGCATCGGCCTGATGTTCACGTTCATCTTCTTCATCATGGGCATGTTCATCGTGGGACCGCTCGGCGGCCTGGTGCTCTGCATCCTGCCGCTGATACCTACCGCTGGAGCCAGTACCGCGCTGGCGCTCTTCATCTTCCCGGCGGTGTTGGAAGGCAAGTGGCCGTTCCCGGCATTGGGGGAGAGTTCACGCCTCGCCAAGCGCTCCTGGGTGAAGGTCTCGCTGGTGATCTCGGTACCGGCACTGGCCTTGCTGGCGGCAGGAGTGATCGCGGATATCCCCAGCATCCGGCACAGTCTCTCCACGGGCCTGGGCATGTTGAGCCAGGCCCAGGAGTCCGGCGTCTCGCTGGAACAGGCGAACGGCATCCTGGCGGGCATGAAGGCGGAGCCTGGGAGCCGCTACGAGACCTGGCAGTTGATCGGGACGGTGCTGGGCGCCTTCGCCTGGTGGTACACCCTCGCGGTCTGCTACGCGCAGTACCGGGACCTCAAGGCCGGCGAGGAAGCCTAGGTCAGCTCGCCGCCATGGCGGCCAGTTCTTCAGCTTGATATTCGTTCATCAGGGGCATGATCACCTCGTCCAGGTGCCCCTGCATCACGTCATCCAGCCTATATAAGGTCAGTTCGATGCGGTGGTCCGTGACCCTTCCCTGGGGAAAGTTATAGGTCCGGATGCGCTCGGAGCGGTCGCCGCTGCCCACCTGGAGCTTGCGGGACTGGGCCTGGGCCGCCTGTTGCTTGTCCCGTTCCGCCGAGAGCAGCTTGGCCTTGAGCAGAGACATGGCCCGGGCCCGGTTCTTGTGCTGGGAACGCTCGTCCTGGCATTCCACCACGATGCCGCTGGGCAGGTGGGTGATGCGGATGGCGGAATCGGTCTTGTTCACGTGCTGGCCGCCGGCGCCAGAGGCGCGGAAGGTATCCACCTTCAGCTCGGCCGGGTTGATCTGCACGTCTTCCACCGCTTCCACCTCCGGCAGGATGGCCACCGTCACGGCGGAGGTGTGGATGCGGCCCTGGGACTCGGTGGCCGGGACCCGCTG
>DASXYJ010000012.1:0-2372 GCA_036502565.1 Gammaproteobacteria bacterium | reverse complement strand
GGAGATCACATCCCCCAACCCGAAGCGCGGGATGGCATCGACCGTCGGTTCAGTTAGCACATGCGTGCCGCGGTCGGTGTGGATCAGGTCCTCACCGAGGGTGACTCCACCCAGGCTCTGCACGCCGAGGCGGCTCGGTTCCACGTCCTGTACGCGCGCGGCGATCAGCAGCGCCAGGGTCGGCACCGCGTGACCGTAGGATTGCACCAGCAGCGGCCGTACCGGCGTCTCATCCACGTCCTGGTCCAGGAAGCCGACACCGCGGGCGGCGTTGGCGAACTTGGGCAGCGGTGCGTCCATCACCACCGCGGGCGCGGCGGGCACGTCCAGAGGCAGCGCGAAGGCCGGCGCCCCGCCGCTCGATTCTTCGGTGTGCGCGGAGGTGAGGCGCGTGCCCCGCGCCGCCAGTATCACCCTGCCGGAACGCACCATGCTCGCCATCAGCGCGCCATCGGTATCGAGCGCGGCCTGCGCTTCCGCGAGCTTGGCGCTGACCAGCGGGTCGGTGTTGGTGTTGAGGGTCTGGATCTGGCCGAGGTAATCCAGGGCCGCCGCGTTCTGCGGCGCCGAGAGGTCCTCGGTGAGGGCGATCACGCCGGCCTTGTCGTCGCCCAGCACCTGCACCAGCTTCGCCAGCACGTTGCGGGGCCAGGGCCACGGGCCGAATTGCTTGAGGGCGGCCGCGTCGATAGCCACCACCATCACTTGCGGGTTGGGAGCGCGCTTCGGCGCGAGCGAGCGGCCGAAACCGTAGCCGGCCCACTCCATGCCCATGCCGCCCTGGAACAGGCCAAGCAGCGTCAGCAAGGCGACGGCCAGCAGACCCCAGAGCAGCTTGTTTTTAAGGATTGGCGGCATGCGTGAGCGCGCTGGCTGGTCGGCTGGAAGGATTCACCCCAAGGTCCGGCGCAGGGACCCGTCACCGCGGGTTTTCCATAACCGGACTTGACCACAGGGTAGCCTAAATTCCCAAATCTCACACTAAGGACATTTCCCTAAGCCTCGGCCCGAACCTTGAGGGCTTGGTTCATGGCCTCGAAGCCCGCGCGGGTCGTGGGCTCGACCTTGCTCCAGAGGATCGGCACCAGGAAACCCTGGAAGGATTCCGTCTGCAGCAGGCGGGTACCGGCGCCCTCTGCACGGAGCTCGAAGCCGTGTTCGCCGTCGAAGAGACCCGGGAAGCCGACGCGGCCCAGCCAACGCAATCGCGTGGGCGGGGTGGCCTGCAGCACCAGCGGCTTGAACACGTGGCTGGAACCGCCGGCCTGGATGCGCAGCGTGAGGCGCTCGCCCCACTCCGGCCGGCCTTCCGCCGCCACGATGAAGGGATTCCACTGTGGATAGGCGACGAAGTCCGTGAGCACTCCCCACACTCGCTGCGGCGAAGCGTGGATGAGGATCTCAGTATCGATGCTTCTCATGCGGTCTTCGCCGCGCGGCGCAGCAGGAGGCACCGCAGCAGCCGGCCCAGGTCGCCACCCACGATCAAGCCCAGGAAGAAGGGCACGCCGGCGATATGGTCGAAGTCATGGTTGACCGCCACCAGGAACAGGCACAACAAGGTGAGCGCGGCCGGCAGCCCCAGGGTGAGATAGACCACCGGCCAATGCCACTCGTAGCGGGTGCTGAGATCCACGCTGCGGCGCGTCGGCAGCAGGGCGAAGATCACCGGCGCTACCAAAGGGATGCAGATGTAGATCGTCACCAAGGTGGGTGAGGCTTGCTGTCGGGACATCATCCACAGGGCCTGCAGCAGCACCAGCAGGATACCCAGGCCGCCGATCAGGCAGGCCAGGCCATAGAGCCTAAGGTTGGTCACTGGATGCGGTCGTTCTTCCGCGCTCATGGCTCAGCTCCTCATCCAACCGATGCACAGCAATATCAGCCCGGTCACGGCGAAGCCCGCATGCAGCAACACCACCGCCCCAGGCAGGCTCTGCTTGGAGGCGCGGAACGCGAACAACAGGAGACCGCCCAAGGCCGTGAGCATGAAGACGATGATGGCCAGGTTCACCGGATGGTTGCCGGGATGGGCCACCGCCTCCATCACCAGCAGCACGATGACGGTGATCCCGAGCAGGCCATGCCATACGCTGACCGGCAGCGGCAGCGCATGGCCGCGGCGCTCCCGCACCGCCAGTGCGACGCCGCCCGCCATCACCAGGATGAAGAACGCCAATAGGTAAGCCAGCATGGGAGACCGCCTTCAAACAGGCGGCAATGATACCGAAGCTTCAGTGCGTACCGATGTAGGTGATTCGCCAGACCCTTCCCTTCTGGGTATCGCCTATATAGAGGGAGCCATCCGGCCCCTGCGCGAGACCCATGGGCCGGTACTTGGCATCCCCATCCTCCCTGATCACCTTCACTCC
>DASXYJ010000011.1:0-7156 GCA_036502565.1 Gammaproteobacteria bacterium | reverse complement strand
ACGCACAAAGTATGAATAGATTCTTGATAAACACCCTGACCGTATGGCTTGCCCTGGCACCGGCTTTGGTCGGCGCAGATGGCTATTCGACGGAATATGAACACCAGGCTGTGGACGAATCGAAGGTTCGCCGTATCCTCGCTCATTCCGACTTGGTTAAAGCCGAGGACATCTGGTACGCATCTGGAGAGGAAACCTATTGGAAGAGTCCGAGTTGTGTAGCCTTCAGAGATCTATATACGTTCAGCAAACCTGTACAGAGTTCGCCAGGAATTTGGCGTGGGAAGCAGATTCATATAGAAGAGCATTCAGAAAGTGCTGAGCATCCGACTTGCACTGAACTGCAGGCGACTATAAAACAAACGCTGGATACGGCAAGCTTTATTGACCCCGTCGAAATGCATCCAGATGAGAGTTATGACGGCCTTGTACCCGGGGTATTCCTAACAGATCTTCGGATAAGTGACAGTGAGCTTCTCATGCTTGCTCGACTTATTCCTGAAGCGTTGTCCTGTCTTGAGAAGAAGACAAACTCCTGCGGCTATGAAACTCTCCATCGGGGCACGGCTCCTACTTACATGCTGTTTCCTGCCATAAAGACAGGGAAGCTCACGTCTATCTTCTTGGTTCATGTAGTTCCTACAAATCAGTACTACTACGAATTGCGGTTCGATACGAAGCGCGACTATGGCTATCAAGTTGCTTTGGATGTCTATTACAGGGGCGAGGCTGTCTCAAAGGTCGTGCTAAGTGATCCAATTCTCTACGTTGGTTGACTGCGAATTCTGACTCCGCCAACGTTCGATAACCCCCCGGCCCAGACATAAAAGAAAAGGCCCACCGAAGTGGGCCTTTTACTTTTTGGCTGCGGGACTAGGATTGCGCTAAGCCATCCCTGGCCCGCGCCCTTCGGGCCCGAAGCGGTCCAAAATCGCTCCCGGCGATTTTGTCGAACCCAAGGGTTCTCATCCTAGTCCCCCAGCCAAGACTAAAAAGAAAAGGCCCACCGAAGTGGGCCTTTTACTTTTTGGCTGGGGGACTAGGATTCGAACCTAGGTTGGCGGAGTCAGAGTCCGCAGTCCTACCGCTAGACGATCCCCCAAAACCTGCTGCCAGACGATTCCCTGGCTCTGACGGGGACTCGGTATTAGCGCTTGCTGTACTGCGGCGCGCGGCGGGCCTTGTGCAGACCGACCTTCTTACGCTCCACGGCGCGGGCATCGCGGGTGACGAAACCGGCCTTGCGCAGCGGCGAGCGGTTGGCTTCGTCGTACTCGATGAGGGCGCGGGTCAGGCCGTGGCGGATGGCGCCAGCCTGGCCGGTGGTGCCGCCGCCTTCCACGGTGACGTCCACGTCCACGGACTCGTTCATCTTCAGCACGTCGAGCGGCTGGCGCACGATCATGCGGGCGGTGACGCGGCCGAAGTATTCGTCCAGCGGCTTGCCGTTGATCATGATGCGGCCGCGGCCGGACTTGATGAAGACGCGGGCCTTGCCCGTCTTGCGACGACCGGTGCCGTAGTTTGCAGTGGCTGCCATTTTCAGTTTTCTCTGGAAGTAATTAGTTAGTTAGATGTCGAGTTTCTGGGGCTGCTGGGCGCTGTGCTTGTGCTCGGCGCCGCCATAGACCTTGAGCTTCTTGAACATGGCGCGACCCAGCGGGTTCTTCGGCAGCATGCCCTTCACCGCGATCTCGATGGCGCGCTCGGGGTGCTCCTTCAGCATCTTGCCCAAGCTGGTGTGCTTCATGTTGCCGATGTAGCCGGTGTGCCAGTGGTACATCTTGTCGGTCATCTTGTTGCCGGTGGCGGCGACCTTGCCCGCGTTGATCACGACGATGTAGTCGCCGGTGTCCACGTGCGGGGTGTATTCGGGCTTGTGCTTGCCGCGCAGACGACGCGCGATCTCAGCGGACAGGCGGCCGAGGGTCTTGCCGGTGGCGTCGACCAAATACCAGTCGCGCTTCACGGTCTCGTTCTTGGCGAAAAACGTACTCATGGACCTGGGACTCCGGAAATAAGGCTACGGGCAGCACAAAAGAGCCGGCAATCTTACCGGCGAGGCCCTTGTCTTTCAAGAGCTTAGGTGAGGTTTCGAGCAGCGAAAGGCCCTGAAAAAGGCCTGGGACGAGCGGGATTACTGCTTTGGAATCAGGAGCTTAGGGACCCTTAACGGTTGGGAAGCTTGAGCCTTTCCACTACCCGGCCATTCTGCAGGTGCTCGGTCACTATCTCTTCTATGTCGTCCTTGTCCGCGTAGGTGTACCAGACCTCTTCGGGGTACACCACGGCCACCGGGCCCTCGGAACAGCGGTCCATGCAGCCCGCCTTGTTCACCCGCACCCCGCCCGGACCCGCCAGGCCCAGCTCCTTGACCCGCTTCTTGGCGTGGTCCCGCAGGGCGTCGGCCCCGTGGTCCTGGCAGCAGGGGGAACCGTCGGTCCGCTGGTTGGTGCAGAAGAAGATGTGGTGTTTGTAGTAGGCCATGGTTTCTATATAAGGACTTCTTCTCTCAATTCTACTCCGTCGCCCCAAAAGCGGGCTCCTCCCAGTCGTACCTCTGGAAAATCCGTCCCTGGATTTTCCAGATGCGGCGAGTCCGGTACAGGCCCGGACTCGCCTTCGCGGGGCTCCCTGCCCCGCCACCCTCTTTGCCGCTAATATCAGAATATGTCGATGCCCGCGTTCCCCCTGGCCGACGCCGACAAGTGCGTGAAGTGCGCGCTGTGCCTGCCCCATTGCCCTACCTATAGAGTGAGCAAGGACGAGGGTGAGTCGCCCCGGGGACGTATCGCCCTCATGCAGGGCATGGCCACCGGCAAG
The DNA here is from genome assembly GCA_036502565.1 of Gammaproteobacteria bacterium. Lineage (GTDB taxonomy): Bacteria > Pseudomonadota > Gammaproteobacteria > Natronospirales > REEB76 > DASUBN01. The sequence goes on along the minus strand of DASXYJ010000011.1, from coordinate 4,333 downwards.
CTGGAGATCAGCCCGGCCCTGGAGGCGCACCTGGACCAGTGCCTGGCCTGCCGCGCCTGCGAGGCGGTGTGCCCGGCGGAAGTGCCCTACGGCAAGCTCATCGACGCCGCCCGGCGCGAACTCCGGGACCACGGCCATGGGGAGCCCCTCAAGGCCCGGCTCTTCGCTTTCTTCATGCGCGGCACCGGGCGCCTGCACCTGTTGCAGGGCCTGCTGCGCTTCGCCGACCGGAGCGGCATCCACGCGCTGCTGCTCAAGTCCGGACCCGCTTCCCTGAAGCGCCTGATCCGCCTGATGCCGGCGGTGCCGAAGCCGAGGCGCTGGGACGCGGTGTACGCGCCGCGCAAATCCTCCGGGGCCACGGTGCAGCTGTTCCTCGGCTGCGTGGCGGATATCTCCCAGCCCCAGGTCACCGCCTCCGCCATCGCGGTGCTGAACGCCCTCGGCGTGGAAGTGCAGATACCGAAGTCCCAGGGCTGCTGCGGCGCCCTGGACCAGCACGCGGGCCGCAGCGCCAAGGCGGCCGAGCTCGCGCGCCGCAACCTGAAGGCTTTCACCGGCGAGGCGCCCATCCTCGGCACCGCCAGCGGCTGCACCGCGAGCCTGGTGGAGTATCCGCAGGTCGCCGGACCCGACGCCAAGGGCTTCTCGGGCCGGGTGCAGGACCTCGCCTCCTGGCTCGCCGCGGATCCCGCCGTGCTGCGCATCGAGTTCAAGGACTGGGACACCCTGGCCCTGGTGCAGGCGCCCTGCACCCAGCGCAACGTGTTGAAGACCGAGAAGGCCGGCTTCGAGCTCCTGAAGCTCATCCCCGGCCTCAAGCTGAAGGCCATCCCGGCGAGCATGGGTTGCTGCGGCGCCGCGGGGAGCTACATGCTCACGGAGCCGGAGCGGGCCGATGCCTTCGCCGATGCCTACGCGGACTACATCCAGGGACAGAAGGCGGGCTTGCTCATCACTTCCAACGTGGGCTGCGCCATGCATCTGCGCGCCGCCCTGCTCCGCAAAGGCATCCGCATCCCGGTGCTGCATCCGGTGGAAGTGCTGGCGCTGCAACTGCCGGACTCGCTCTACAAACCGGGTATGGAAATCACGAAGCGAGTCAGATGATGCAAAACGCGTCTTTTGCTCCCCGGCGTTGTGACGGACAGGAAGTCCTAACGTCGCGGGAGGCAGGATGCCGGGAGCGACGGGCGCTTCACACCATGCTATGCAGTCAAAATCGAAGAAGCGGGGTGGCTACGCCACCTCCCCGGCTGCGCATCCTGCTTCGCCGGCCGACCCGACCGTGCTGTCCTTGCACGGTCGTCCGCGGCATGCCGCGGACCCTCGCGCGCCTAGCCGGGAACCAAAATCCATCGTTTTGAGAACAACCTCATAACCCATGATTCCCTCCCGCCAGATTTTGTCTTCCACTTGGGCGCAGGTCGCGCTCTACGGCATCCTGCTGGCGGCCGGCAGCTTCGCCCTGGGCTGGCTCGACTTCCAGCGCCTCACCCGCACTTACCCTTTGGATGTCTTCGTCACGCTGGTGGCCGTGGCCTTCCTGGTGCTGGGCGCCTGGGCGGGCACCCGCCTGTTCCGCGCTGCGCCGGCTCCGGCGCGCTTCGACGGCAATCCCAAGGCGCAGGCCACCCTCGGCATCAGCCCACGGGAGTTGGCGGTGCTGCAGGAGCTGGCGGCGGGGCGCTCCAACAAGGAGATCGCCATCAAGCTCGCGGTGTCTCCCAACACCATCAAGACCCACACCGCGCGGCTGTTCGAGAAACTGGGGGCAAAGAGGCGCACCGACGCCATCAACAGGGCCCGGGAACTGGGCCTGCTGCCTTGAATTTAGGGTGATTCGGCAAGAATCACCCATTTGGGCGATTGTCTGAGATGAGGGGAAGGCGCTGAATGGCGCCACTTGAAACTACGGGGAGTGAACCATGATCCGCATGATCATCATCTACGGCCTCATCGCCGGACTCATCGTCGGCGTGGAGATGTTCGTCGTCACCACCAGCCTGCCCCTCGAGGGCCCCTGGAGCATGGTGGTGGGCTACCTCACCATGCTGGTGGCCTTGAGCTTCGTCTTCATCGCCATCAAGCGTCGCCGCGACCGGGATCAGGGCGGCGTGATCCGCTTCTGGCCGGCCTTCGGCATGGGGCTCGGCATCAGCTTCGTGGCGGGCGTGCTCTACGTCGCGAGCTGGGAAGCCACCGTGGCCTACACCCACATGGACTTCGCCTCGATCTATGCCCAGAGCGTCATCGCCCAGGCGAAGGCCGCCGGCGCGACCGGTGAGGCGCTGCAGAAAGTCATCGACCAGATGGCGCAGTTCAAGCTGCAGTATGCGAACCCGCTCTACCGCTGGCCCATGACCTTCATCGAGATCTTCCCCGTCGGCGTGCTGGTCTCGCTTATTTCGGCCGCCCTGCTCCGCAACTCCCGCTTCATGCCTTTACGGAGGGCCTGACCATGCGTTTCCAAAAAGTGATGCCGGTGCTGGTGGTGAAGGACGTGGCCCGGGCGGTGGCTTTCTACGGCCAACTGGGGTTCCAGGTGACGAAGCAGATGGAGGGCTGGGCGACGCTGGCCCACGGCGAGGTGGAGATCATGTTCTCCCTGCCCAATGACTTCATGCGCCATGACCAGCCCCTGCTCACCGGCGCCCTGTACTTCAAGGTGGACGACGTGGCTCCCCTCTGGGAGAAGATGAAAGACGCGGCGAAGCTGTCCTATGCGCTCCAGGACTTCGGCTATGGCACGAAGGAGTTCGCGATCTTCGACCCCGATGGGTACCTCATCCAGTTCGCCCAAGAGATTTAAAAACGTGTCTTTGACGGCCATGGATGGCCTAACGTCGCGGAAGGCAGGATGCCGGGAGCGACGGGCGCTTCAGCACCGTGCTATGCAGTCAAAATCAAAGAGCGGGGTGGCTACGCCACCTCCCCGGCTGCGCATCCTGCTTCGCCGGCCGGCCCGACCGTGCTGTCCTTGCACGGTCGTCCGCGGCATGCCGCGGACCCTCGCCCGCCTAGCCAGGAAGCAAAATCCATCGTTTTTAACCTCCGTCACGGGAACAGCATGAGTACGTTCATAACGTTGATGGGGAAGCTCTGGGCGCGCGTGCCGGCGCTCATCCAGGCGCTGGTCCTGGGTGAGTTGGTGGTCTCCTTGGGCGGACTGCCGCCCGACCTGATGCTGTTCGGCAACCTGAAGCTGTTTCCGGCAGTCCCCTGGGCCTTGCCGGCCACCTGCCTCTGGCTGTGGCTGCTGTGGCGCTACCTGGCCGGCCACGGTTGGCCCAGGAGCACGGCTCGCTCCAGGGCCCGTGACCTGCGAGGGAACCCGCTCACTGCGAGGATATGGGCTTGGGCGCTGCTGGCCGGCGGCTTGGGCATGCTCAGCGTGGTCGGAGTCTCATTCCTGACCTTGAAGCTCGCGGATCTGCCGCCGGATGCTTACAAGTTGCCGGTCGATCTCTCCCGCTACCCGGTATGGACCGTGGCATCGCTGCTGTTGGCCTTGAGTCTCACGGCGGGAGTGGTGGAAGAAGCCGGCTTCCGCGGCTACATGCTCTCGCGGATCGAACGCCGCCACGGGTGGATCGCCGGCATCCTGTTGACCGGCGCGGTCTTCTTCCTGGACCACCATCTCAGCCACGCCTACGCGACCTACGCGTTCCTGCCGTTCTTCATGCTGGTGAGCTGCCTGCACGGACTGCTGGTCTACCACACTCGCTCGATATTGCCTTCCGTGCTGCTGCATGCCGTGGCGGACTTCTGCGTGATCCCCTTCCAATTCGGGCTGCTGGGGCACATCGATTTCACGTCCGTCTGGAAGACCGGCATCGATGCCTTCTTCATCGGCCTCTGTGCCGTGACCCTGGCGGCTGCCTTGGCGGCGATCCCCGCCTTCAGGCGCCTGGCCACCGCGACACGAGCCGCTGACGGACCGGCGGCCGCCGCCCCAAGCGTATGATGGACTCATGACCACCCGTCGCCTGACACCCTTCGACCGCGTGCTCTCGGAGCTGGAGCATGCGCTGCGCACCTCCACCGGCGGCGGCGTGCGCGCAGCGGCGCGGCCCAACCCGGCGGCGAAGCTGTCCCAGTCCGAAGCCCTCGACGACACCCAGCGCCAGGAAGCGGCGCGGCTCATGCGCGTGAACCACGCGGGCGAGATCGCGGCCCAGGCCCTCTACCAGGGCCAGGCATTCATGGCCCGGGACGCCAAGGTGCGGGACGCCATGGCCAAGTCCTCCGAAGAGGAAGTGGATCACCTGGCCTGGTGCGAGCAGCGCATCCAGGAGCTGGATGGCTCCGTGAGCAAACTGGACCCGCTCTG
>DASXYJ010000010.1:0-31832 GCA_036502565.1 Gammaproteobacteria bacterium | reverse complement strand
CTGCCGGTCGCCGCCTCGAGGATCTCGTGCATGTGGCGCGGGTCGCCGGTGCCGGGGATGATGCAGGTGACGGCCTTGTTGGCGAGGATGAACTTCAGCAGCAGCGCGGCCCAGCTGGAGCAGCCGGCGGCCGCGGCCCATTCCGGCAGCGGCTTGCCGCGCAAGCGGCGGATCAGTTCGCCGCCGCCGAAGGGCCGGTTGACGATCACGGCGATGCCTTTCTCCGCGGCCAAGGGCAGCAGGCGCTGCTCGGCGGCGCGATCTTCCAACGCGTAATCCAACTGCACGAAATCCCAGGGGCCGGCACGCATCGCTGACTCGAGTTCGGCATGGGCCGAGGGGGTGTAGTGGGTGATGCCGATGTAGCGCAGCCGCCCTTCCGCCTTCCAGGCCTTGAGCGTGTCCAGGTGCTTGCGCCAGTCCACCAGGTTGTGGACCTGCATGAGGTCCAGCTGCTGCACGCCCAGGAGCTTCAGGGAGTGCTGCATCTGCTCGATGCCTTCCTGCTTGCCGGTGGTCCAGACCTTGGTGGCGAGGAAAGGCTTGGCTTCGCCTCTCTTCACCGGAGGGCGGTCGCCCAAGAGCGAGCCCACCAGGGCTTCGGCCTTGCCGTACATGGGGGAGCTGTCGATGAGACGCCCGCCGGCGGCGAACAGGGTGTCCAGCACCTGGGCGAGGTTCACCCGCTCCGGGGCCCTGTTTCCAAAGTCGAAATTTTCCCAAGTCCCGAGTCCGATGACAGGCAGGGACTCGCCGCTCGAGGGGATCGGGCGCGTGAGCATCAGTCGGCTCTCTTGCCCGGCGAGTCTTGCCCACCCTGGCGCCAGAGCGCTTGCATGGCATGCCCGTCCTTCACTTCACCGAAGCTGACCTGCGCATCGGCGACCTTCAGGAAGAAGTCCTGAGGGCCGTAGGCGAACAGCTCGATCTTGGGCTGACCGGGTTCCACGAGGTACAAGTGGCTCCCCTGGCGCACCACGGTGATGGAATCCGTCGGCGAGAACCGGTACGTGCCGGCGTAGCGGTCGAGGCTCGCAGCGTCCAATGGCACTTCCTTGTAGAACTTCGGTATCGAGAGGTCCACCGGCAGGTCGGGGTCCAGTAGATGCAGTCCGATGTCGTCCACTCCGGCGCCGCTCTGGGCATTGGCGAGGGCGACCACGCCGATGTGGCGCTTGGGGTCGTAACCCATGAAGGCGCGGTAACCGCTGACGCTGCCGTTCTTCCAGACCACTTCGTGGTCGCCATCGGTGTGCACGTTCCATGCCAGCGCGATCTGGTCAGTGCCTGCGGGCGGCCCGGAAGGCGTCATACCGCCGGGATGGCGCACGTCGAGCATGCCGTCCATGGCCGGCTTCAGGTCCGACGGCACCAGACCGAGCGTCGCGGCAAGGAAGCGGGACAGGTCCTTGACGGTTGAGAAATAGGCTCCCGCCGCATCCATCGGCCCCATGGGCTCCAGCGGCACCGCATCCAACTGACCATAGAAAGAGGTATAGCCCCGCGCCAGATGTGCCTGCTGGGCCGGCGTCAGTCGCATGCGCGTGTCGGCCATGCCCAGCGGGCCGGTGATGGTTCCTTGCACGAGGTCGCCGTAAGGCTTGCCGGCGCGGGTGGACTCCGCGATGCCCAGCAAGGCGTAGCTCACATTGGAGTATTCGTAATGGGTGCCGGGTGCGCGGGTGAGCTTGAAGGAGGACACGAACCGGTAGAGATCGGCGAGCGTGTAGCCCTGGTATTCCTGATATTGGGTCTGGACCATCGCGCCCATCTCGTCCTGCTTCGCCCAGTCCGACGTGAGATTGGTGGGCCGGATCGGGAAACCCGAGGTGTGGCTGGCCAAGTCCGCCAGGGTGATGGGTCTGCCGGCGAAGTCAGGCAGAGTCACCGGCAGATATCTGCCGGCCGGGTCGTCCAGGTGGACCTGCCCGTGCCGCGCCATGTCGGAAAGAACCAAAGCGGTGAACACCTTGGTCAGAGAGCCGATGCCGAACTCGGTGTCGCCATCCACGGGGCGCTTGTCATCCAGCCCCATGACACCGTAGCTCACGATGCGCCGCGAGCCAGGCCCGACGATGCCCACCACGACGCCGGTAGCCAGCTTCTGGGAGTCCACGCGGACCGTCAGCATCCGTTGCAGTTCCGCGTCGGAGGGTAGGGACGCGGCCCGCAGCGGGCTGGCGACGGCGAGGGCAGCGATGCCCGCGGCCGCATACCTTCGAAGCCAGGGTAGAGTCATGTCCGCCAGCCTCCGGATAGACGCCAGCTGAGCACGATACACCCTCAGTCCAGGCTGATGGTCTTGATGTTCACGAACTCGTGGATGCCATGAATAGAAAGTTCGCGGCCGTGTCCGGAGTGTTTGATACCGCCGAAAGGTAGGCGCTGATCGCTCTTGACCATGCGGTTGACGAAGGCGGAGCCGCTCTGCAGGCGCCGGGCGAAGGCTTCGCCGCGCTTCACGTCGCGGGTCCAGACGCTGCCGCCGAGCCCATAGTGAGTGGCGTTGGCGACTTCGAGCGCTTCCTCCTCGTCCTTGACGCGGATGACGCAGGCGACGGGGCCGAACACCTCTTCGCTCCAGACCCGCATGCCGGGACGCACGCCGTCGAGGATGGAGGCGGGATAGAAGGCGCCCTTGCCGGTGGGCTTCTGGCAGCCGAGCAGCGGCTTGGCGCCGCGCTCGATGGCGTCCTGCACCTGGCCGTGGAGCTTGTCGCGCATGTCGAGGCGCGCGAGCGGGCCGAGGGTGACGCCCTCGGCGCGGGGATCGCCGGACTTGAGCGCGGCGGCGTTGGCGCGGAAGGCTTCCAGGAAGGCGTCCGCCACCTTGTCCACCAGGATGAAGCGCTTGGCGGCGATGCAGCTCTGGCCGGTGTTCTGGAAACGCGAGATGCAGCCTTGGCTTGCGGCGAGGTTGATGTCGGCGTCTTCCAGCACCACGAAGGCGTCGGAGCCGCCGAGTTCGAGCACGCATTTCTTGAGCATCTCGCCGGCGGTCTTGCCGACCACCCTGCCGGCCTTCTCGCTGCCGGTGAGGGTGACGGCGTGGATGCGCGGGTCGCGGATGGCTTCGTCCACCGCGGGGATGGAGATCATCAGGCTCTGGAACGTGCCGGTGGGGAAGCCGGCTTCCTGGAAGGCTTCGTCCAATGCCATGGCGCAGCCGGGCACGTTGTCGGCATGCTTCAGCACTACGACATTTCCGGCGGCGAGCGCCGGCGCGGCGGCGCGGATCACCTGCCAGAAGGGGAAGTTCCAGGGCATGATCGCGAGCAGCGTGCCCAAGGGCTGGTAGGCCACCAGGCTCTTCTTGGCATCGGTGGCGATGACGAGGTCCGCGAGCATCTTGGGTGCTTCGTCTGCGTAGTACTCGCAGGCGCCGGCGCACTTCTCCACCTCGGCCTTGGCTTCCGCCATGACCTTGCCCATCTCGCGGCTCATGATCTCTGCATATTCATCCCGGTGCCGCTTAAGCACCGCGGCCAATTCCCGCAGTTTCTTGCATCGCTCGCCCACTTCCAGGGCTGCCCAACGGGGCGCCGCGGTGGCGGCCAGGTCCAGGGCCTTGTCCAGACGTGTCGTATCCCACTCCGGGTACTCCCGGAGCTTCTCGCCGGTGGCGGGATCCACGCTGGGGAAGCTCATCTGCACGCCTTTGTAAAATTCATGGGAAGACCCTAGGGAGCTTATCCGGGGAGTCCCTGAGCGCGGTAATCTATTAGACATGTTGTGTCTACTTCATCGTCTGCTGTGGGCGGCGCTCGCAGCGTCCGTTGCGTCGTCGGCGTTCGCCGGCGATGTCGCGGCGAGTGCGCATACCAAGAATAGTCCAGCGCGCGCGGAAGTGCCTAACGTTTCGACAGTCGCGCCGATCGTGTTGAGCGCTGACGCGCTGCTCGCGCAGCAGCGCGCGGATTTCAAGATCGCGTGGAAGGCGGCGACGCATGGCGACATGCCGAAGCTCGCGCCGTACCTGGATTCCCTTAAGGGTTATGCCCTATATCCCTACCTGCGTTATGCGTACATCGAGAGCACCCTCGACCGCGAGCCGGACGACCTGGTGGAAGCTTTCATCGATGAGAACCGCGCGCTGCCCTTCGCGGCGACGCTGCGCCAGGAATGGGTGATGTCCCTCGCGCGCCGCCAGGATTGGAGCGGCGTGCTGGCCAACGACCGCTACGACGTGTCGCTGGCGCAGCGCTGCGCGGTGGTGAGCGCGCACGTGCTGGGCGGCACCAGCAACGCCGGCTGGACCGCTTCGGCGCAGAGGCTGTGGCTCACGCCCGGCGTGCCGCAGCCGGTGTGCCAGCCGCTGTTCGATTACCTCGATGCGCATTCGCTGATCAGCTCCGACATGCGCCGCAAGCGCGTGCAGGGCGCGCTGATGTCGCGCGACTTCGTGACCGCCGCGGCCTACACGCCGGGGCTGAACGCCGACGACCGGCTGTGGGCCGAGACCTGGCTCGCGATGGCGGCGGATCCCGCCAAGGTGCTGCAGGACATCCAGGTGCCGGACGAGCCGCGCTACCAGGACATGCTGCAGTCGGGCGTGCGGCTCCTGGCGCGCAGCGAACCGGACACGGCGCGGCACCTCTGGACCGAACTCTCGAAGCGCTACCACTTCAGCCACGACGACGCGCGCGACATGCGCACGCTGCTGGCGATGCAGCAGGCCTGGCACCTGACGCCGGATGCGCTGACGCAGCTGAAGGACGTGCATGACGCGGTGGACCCGGACGTGCCGCAGTGGCGCGCGCGCCTGGCGCTGCGCGCCGGCAACTGGAAGGAGGCGCTGAAGGACATCGAGGCCCTGGGCCGCGCTTCGCGCGAGACCGAGTGGCGCTACTGGCGCGCCCGCTGCATGGAGGAACTGGGCCGCACCAGCGACGCGCGGGTGATCTTCAAGCAGCTCGCCCGCACGCCTGACTACTACGGCTTCCTCTCGGCGGACCGCCTGAAGCTCGACTACCGCATCGTGGAGCAGCAGAGCCGTCCTTCCGACCGCATCATCGACAAGCTGGAAGCGGAGCCGGGTTTCATCCGCGCCCGCGAGCTGGTGTACGCCGGGCTCTATCCCCAGGCGGACGCGGAGTGGACCGCCGCGACCCGCGGACTCGCCACCAAGTCGCGCTGCCAGGCGGCGCTGTTGGCGCAGCGCTGGGGCTGGTACGGCAAGGTGATCCCGACCATGGCCGGCGGCGGCTGCTGGCAGGACCTGGCGCTCATCTATCCCACCGCCTTCCAGGAGACGCTGGCGCCGCAGGCGAAGCGCCTGGCGCTGGACCTCTCGTGGATCTACGGCTTGATCCGCCAGGAGAGCGTGTTCCGCCCCAACGCGGTGTCGCAGGTCGGGGCCATGGGCCTGATGCAGCTGATGCCGAAGACCGGCAAGGCCGTGAGCGCGAAGATCGGCCTGACGCTGGAGAACCCGCGCCAGCTGCTGGACCCGGAGACCAACCTGACGGTGGGCAGCGCCTACATGAGCTCGCTGTTGCAGCGCTTCTCCGGCAACGAGGTGCTGGCCACCGCCGCCTACAACGCCGGCGAAGACCGCGTGGACGGCTGGCTGCCGGACGCGGGCAGCCTGCCGGCGGACGTGTGGATCGACACCATCCCCTACACCGAGACCCGCAACTACGTGCATCGGGTGATGGCGCACACGGTGATGTTCGACTATCGCCTGAACGGCAAGCCGGAGCGCCTGAGCGAGCGCATCGGCAAGATCGCCTCCGACGCCAACGTGCCGGCGCCGGCCTCGCTGCCCGCCGCGGTGGCGGCCAAGACCGCCATCAAGCCCCAGCTCAAGCCCTGAGCAGGTCCTGCATGCCCTTCTCGGGGCCGTTGACCATCCAGGGCGTGCCGAAGCGGTCGATCACCATGCCGAAACCCTCGGCCCAGAAGGTCTTCTCGAAGGCCAGGTTCACCTGGCCGCCTTCCGCCAGCGCGTCGAAGATGCGCTTGGCTTCCTTGAGGTCCGGGCAGATCAGCGAGACGTAGAAACCCTGCTTGCGCTCGAAGGGCCGGTCCGCGATCCAGTCCGAGGCCATCAGCGCGCCGCCATAGAGCGGCAGCCGCGCGTGCATGACCGGTGACTTCTTGCCGGGTGCCACGGGCTTCGCGCCCGGCGCCTCGGGCTCGTACATCATCATCTCGACACTGGTCTTGAACACGCGTTCATAGAAACGCATGGCTGCTTCGCAGTCGCCGTCGAAGAAGACGTAGGGGTTGAGCGGATTCATGCCGTTCCTCAGGGGGATGAGCGGTGCTCCAGTATATGCAGGGGCGCTGATAAGATGGAGCCATGAAGACATATCTCGTGGGCGGCGCGGTGCGCGACAGGCTTTTGGGCCTGCCGGTGCTGGAGCGTGACTGGGTGGTGGTGGGGGCGACGCCCGCCGAGCTCGGCGCGCTCGGTTACCGCTCCGTGGGCAAGGACTTCCCGGTGTTCCTGCATCCGGAGACCAAGGAAGAGCACGCCCTGGCCCGCACCGAACGCAAGACCGCCAAGGGCTACCACGGCTTCGAGTTCCATGCGGAACCGGGTGTGACCCTGGAGGACGACCTCAAGCGCCGTGACTTGACCATCAACGCCATCGCCGAGGACACGGACGGCCGGCTGGTGGACCCCTACGGTGGGGCCAAGGATCTCGAGGCGCGGGTGCTGCGGCACGTGTCGCCGGCATTCTCGGAAGACCCGGTGCGGGTGCTGCGCGCCGCGCGCTTCGCTGCGCGCTTCGCACCGCTGGGTTTCAAGGTGGCGCCGGAGACCCTCGCGCTGATGCGCGAGATGGTGGAGAGCGGCGAGGTGGATGCGTTGGTGCCGGAACGGGTGTGGCAGGAGACGCTGAAGGCGCTTATCTGCGAACGACCTTCGGTATATTTCGAGCTGCTGCGGGAATGCGGCGCCTTGCAGAAAGTATTCCCCGAACTGGCACGGCTGTGGGGCGTGCCCCAGCCCGCCAAGTGGCATCCGGAGATCGACACCGGCGTGCACGTGATGATGGTACTGGACCAGGCGGCGCGGCTCTCCAAGGAACCGACGGTGCGCTACGCGGCGCTCACCCATGACCTCGGCAAGGGCACCACGCCAGCCGACATCCTGCCGCATCACTACGGGCATGAAGAGCGCAGCGTGAAGCTGGTGGAAGCGCTGTGCGAGCGCTTGCGCACGCCGAAGGAGTTCCGGGAGCTGGCGGTGATCGTGGCCAAGCAGCACGGCCTGGTGCACAAGGCCGAGGAGATCCGCTCCGATACGCTGCTGAAACTCCTGGAGAGCGTGGACGCCTTCCGCCGTCCGGAGCGCTTCGAACTCTTCCTGCTGAGCTGCGAGGCGGACCACCGCGGCCGCACCGGCCTGGAGGACACACCCTTCCCCCAGGGCGACTACCTGCGCCGGGCTTTCACGGCGGCACGCAAGGTCACCACGGAATCACTGGATACCACGACGCTCTCCGGCGCCCAGATCGGAGAGCAACTGAAGAAGCAGCGCCTGGAAGCGGTGCGTGCCGTGACCGGGCGGGATTGAGGAGATGCCGATGAAGACCGCGCTCTTGTCCGCCCTGATGTCGATCGGGATCGCTGCCACCGCCTTCGCTGCGGCACCTACGACGGCGCCCGCGGCGGCTTCGAACCCCGGCTACACCCCCGCGGAGACCAAGCAGCTCAGCTACTGCATGTGGCTCTCCTCGGCGGCCTACGTGATCGCCGGCTACAAGCTGCACGGCGATCCGGCCTCCACGCCCAAGAAGTTCTACCTGAGCGACCCGCAGTCGCCGGTGCTGTCGAAGCTGGTGGACACGATCTACGCCGACCAGGTGACGGATGCCTGGAATTACGCCGGGGATTTCTACCGGGACTGCGCCGAGAACGTGGCGCAGGTGCCGCCGCAGCGTTCCGGGCCTTCCGGCGCCTGCATGCATGCGACGCTGGTGGCCGCCACGGCGCGCACCGCCCGGGCCAACGGCGAAGCCAAGGCCAAGGTCGACGCGCTGTATGCCTCCAAGGGGCCGATGGCGGAGAAGATCATCAACCAGATCTACGCGCCCAAGGAGCCGCCGGCCCAGGGCACCGAGCTCCAGACCTGGAGCGATTGCATGGCGGCCTTCAGTAAACCCTAGAATTTTCGCTCAAAGCTGGCGACTCAGGTCCCGTAGCAGGAACCCGCGCAGCTCTTGCGCCAGGCCGCGGCTGAAGCCGATGGCCTTGAAGCGCTCGCCCATCTCTTCCGGCAGCGTCAGCAGTTTCACTTGCTGCGTGGCCCTGATGTCAGTGCCAGCGAGGCCGGCGACACCCAGGGCCATCAGGAGATGCGCCTGGGTGGTGTAGCCCGCTAGTTCCAATCCGGATGAGGTGCCCGCCTCCGCTACCGCGGTGAAGTCCACGTGAGCGGTGATGTCCTGCAGGCCGGGATAGAGGAAGGGATCGTCGTGGGCACGCTGCCGGTAGTGGCACATGAGCGTGCCCATGGCGCGTTCCGGGTGGTAGTAGGCGTTGCGGGGGTAACCGTAGTCCAGGAGCAAGAGCGCGCCGCGCTGCAGTGAGTCCGCGAGACTCGAGATGAGCGGCATGAGCCCGAGACAGATCTCCGAGACATAGCCGTCGCCCAGGGGATGCGGCAGCGTGGTCTCGAAGGCGGCGAGAGTCGCCGCCAGCTGCTCGCCGGCGGGACGCGTGCCCCAGACGAACGCTTCACCATCGACCCGTACGCAATACTCATCGAAGCCGCCGTCACGCTTGCGGAAGCGCTCCACCGGCAGCGCGTCCAGCACTTCGTTGCCGAGGATGACGCCGGTGAACCGCTCCGGCAGCGCATCCAGCCAGCGGACCCGGGACGCGAGTGCCGTGGCCTTGGCCGCGAGAGTCTGGCGCTGGCGCTCGCGCAGCTCCGCGCTCACTTCCAGGATCAGGTATTCCTCCGGCAGTCGATCCAACGCCTGGAGCTCCAGGAGGATGTCGGCGGCCATGACGCCGGAACCGGCGCCCAGCTCCAGTAGCGAGCCGCCGCCGATCTCCTCCAGCACCTCGGCGCATTGGCGCGCGAGGCAGCGGGAGAACAGCGGCGAGAGTTCCGGCGCGGTGATGAAATCCCCTGCTGCGCCGAACTTGCGGGCGCCGGCGCTGTAATACCCCAGGCCCGGCGCGTAGAGCGCGAGCTGCATGTAGCGGGCGAAGGGGATGGCGCCGCCGGCGGCTCCTATCGCGGCGCGGATGTGCTGCGCCAGATGACGGCTGTGAACCAGCGCGTCCGGTGCGGGCTGAGGCAGGTCGGCAAGGCTCTGGGGTAGGATGGACAACTTAGGCGCAAGGCTGATCGGGAGCCAAAGTCTTCACGTTTGGCAGCATGCGCTGCATCGCTGCAATCATGGCCGACTGGACATCGTCTCGCCCTGTGCCATCGACGACCAGCATCATCAGCCTGTCGGGAAGGGCGACGTCGAGTTCATAGTTGTGCTTCTTGTTGGCGGTCCCGGCCTTACCGGGGAAACCCTGGATCGGCTGCATCACTCCACCCGTCATCAAGGTCTCCTTGCCGATCATGTCATCCAGATCCGCGACGGGATCACTGCAGACCTGGAATATGACGTGCACGGACTCATCGTCGGACTTCAGGTAGTTACATGTGATCAGGTTGCCGAGTCTCGATGCAGCTCCAGGCTTGACCTCCTCACCGAGCAAGGCCGAAGCCTGTTCGCCGGTCATGAGGTCGCATACACCGCCGTAGTCGACCGGCTTCGGGGCAGGCACGAGATCGCCGACCGATTGATCGCTGCCAGCCGCATAAGCAGCGGCCGCGATGCGCGGATATTGCTGCTTCAGAGCGAGCGCAAATGAGCCGGGATTGTCGTGCTGTTCCATGCCGCCGTTGTTCCCACCGGTAAGCTGGTCCAGGACGGGCATGGTGGGAGTGAACGTGCCGGAATAGGAAAGTTTGCCGGCCTCGACGTCGAAGCACTGGCCCAGGTGCCCCACGTCATAGTCGCGGTTCTTGAAACGATAGTGCTCGATGCAGTACTTACCCGCAGGTGTCACGAACAAGTACACGCTGTCCCCTACGGGCACCTCGGCAACGTGCAGCAATGCGCCGGCTCCGCTTACAGGCTTGAGTTCGATATCAGTGATGGGGAACAAGGCCTGGAAAGAGACGCCAGCGATGCCCTGATCACCCGTCAACATTGGAAGCTTGTCCTCGGTCTCGGGGTCCACCGGATTTAGCCCACAAGCCGCCAACAGCGCTGCCAGGAAACTCATGATCAAGATGCGCCTGATGCCCATGTGACCCCCGCAGGATCTGGCTGATTTCTGGAAGAGACTGGAGAGCCTGCAAGTATATGATAGTGCCTGGCAGGAGGGCCCCGCTGTGACCGATAGACCCAACAGACTCGAAGGCCGCACCGCGCTCATCACCGGCGCCGCCAAGCGCCTGGGCGCCGCCACGGCGCGCGCGCTGCATGCGGAAGGCATGAACCTGCTGCTGCACTACAACACCTCCGAGGCGGAGGCCCAGACCCTGGCCGCGGAACTGAACAAGCTGCGTGCGGATTCCGCCGCCATCGCCCAGGCGGACCTGGCCAACACCCAGGGACTCGAGTCCCTGGTGAAGACCGCGCTGCAGTGGAACGGGCTGGACGTGCTCATCAACAACGCTTCCAGCTTCCGCCCCACGCCCATCGGCCAGATCGGCGAGGACGACTGGGACGACCTGATGGGCAGCAACCTGAAGGCGCCGCTGTTCCTGGCGCAATACGCGGCGCCGCACCTGCGGAAGAACCACGGCTGCATCGTGAACATGATCGACATCCACGCCTACCGGCCGTTGCGGGAGCACACCGTGTACTGCGCCGCCAAGGCGGGACTGGTGATGCTGACCCTGTCGCTGGCGAAGGAGCTGGGGCCGGAGGTGCGGGTGAACGGCGTGGCGCCGGGACCGGTGCTGTGGCCGGAGGCGCCCATGGACGCGGCCACCAAGAAGTCGATCCTCGAAGCCACCGCGCTGAAGCGCAAGGGCTCGCCGGAGGACATCTCCGGCGCGATCCTCTACCTGGTGCGGGACGCAGAGTACGTGACCGGTCAGATCCTGGCGGTGGATGGCGGCCGCAGCATCGGCTGGTAGGCCCCGGCGGCTGACCCGCCACCTATATACTATCGGCGCCGAACACCTCCTGGAGCGCGGATCATGCTGTTCCCCGATGCGGGCGCTCTCCGCTCACTCCGCTCTCCGTTCCCTGAACCGCTCACGCGCGCACTGCCCTACCTGCTGGTGTTCGCCTGCCTGCTGCTGACGCTGGCCTTCGGCGGCAAGCTCTGGGATTCCAACGACGACGTGCACATGGCCATGATCACCCATGGCTACGGCATCGTGTCGGCGCCTTCGCCCGACGTGGTGTACTCGAACGTGATCTGGGGCTGGCTGGCGATGCAGCTCGGCACGCACTTCGGCGTCGAGGGTTACACCCTGCTGATGTACGCGGTGTTGCTGGGTTCGGCGGCCGCCATCGCCCATGTGTTGTACCGCAACCGCGTGCCGGGCCTGGTGGGCGCGGCGCTGCTGCTGGCGATGTTCCTGCGCACGCTGATGGAGCCGCAGTTCACGGTGGCGGCGGGCTACGCCGCGGTGGCGGGCCTGGCCTTGCTGATGTCGCTGCACGCCGGCGAGCGGCGCTGGACCGCGGCCGGCAGCGTGCTGTTCCTCACCGTCGCCGCCTTGCTGCGGCTGCAGGAGCTGCTGTTCGTCTGCCTGGTGGCGGCGCCGGCCGTGGCCTGGTGGCTGTACCGCCAGCGCGCCGGGCGCGGCTGGCGGGTGCCGGCGGCGTTGCTGCTCGGCAGCCTGACGCTGGTCGCCGGCTGCAAGCTGGTGGACGTGCAGCATTACTCGGGACCCGAGTGGACCCGCTTCAAGCAGATGAACCAGCTGCGCCGGCCCTTCACCGACTACGGCATGGCGCGCTACTTCGAGGCGCATCCGGAACTGCTGGCCGGCACCGGCATGGACTACAACGACATGCGCATGCTGGAGAGCTGGTTCTTCGTGGACGAGCGTGTGTTCAATCCCCAGAGCCTGCAGGGCCTGCTGCGACGGGTGGACACACTGGACTACCTGGGCCGCAACCTGCGCCGCTACCGCAGCCTGACCGAGCCGCTGGGGGAGATCCAGATCGAACTGCTGCTGGCGCTGCTGGTGCTGGCCGCGCTCGCCAGCCGCAACCGCGCCGCCGCCGCCTGCGGACTGCTGCTGTTGCTGGCGGCGGTGGGCGTGTTCCTGCTGCTGGCGCGTGCTTGGGCCACCCGCATCTATCCGGGCCCGCTCGCGGCGCTGACGCTGCTGTGCCTGCTGGATCACCGCCGCTGGCGGCTGCCGCTGCTGCCCCTGGCGGGGCTGGCGCTGGCGGCGGCCGCGATCCTCAACAGCTGGTGGTTCCTGCAGTCGCGCGCGGTGCTGGAGCGCAGCGTCGCGACGGTGCAGCAGGGCATCTGCGCGATCCCGCCCGGGGAGCTGCAGGTGAGCTGGGGCGAGACCGTCGGGCTCTCCGACCGCTTCATATATACCCCCACCGCGCCGCCCGGCGGACGCTGCCCGCTGACGCTCTACGCCATCGGCGTGCTGGACCTGTATCCCGCCAGCCTCGACCAGCTGCACCGCTTCACCGGCGGCCGCGACTTCACGGAAGCGTTGCTGGCGGGCCAGGAGCTGGTGCTGCTCACCACCGATGACCGGCTGCGGATCCTGGGGCGTTATTTCCGCGATCACTACGGCATGCAGCTCGAGGTCCGCGACGGGCCGGTGCAGGGAGGCGCGCGCCAGCGACTCGTCCACCTGGAGCGGCCGCACTGAAGCGTGCCGGCACGCGATTTGCTATCTTGCCGCGGTAGAACCCTGCCGGCACCCTGACGCATGATTTCCATCCACAGACTGCGGGAGAAGCTCAACTCGGACTGGCCGGCGCCGGGCGGCGCCGCCGAGCGCTGGGCCTCGCGGCTGCGGCTGTTGCCCTACGCCATCGCGCTCACGGTGCTGGTGCTGGTGCTGCTGGAGAGCGACAAGTTCTGGGCCACCAACGACGACGGCCACATGGCCATGATCGCCCACGGTTACGGCATGACGGATACCCCGTCGCCCGGCATCGTGTACTCGAACGTGATCTGGGGCTGGGTGGTGATGAAGCTGGGCAGCGTCGGCGGCATCCAGGGCTACACGCTGGGCGCGTATGCGCTCATGGTGCTGTCCGGGCTGGCGCTGTGCTTCGCGCTGTACCGCTCGCGCGCGCCG
The DNA here is from genome assembly GCA_036502565.1 of Gammaproteobacteria bacterium. Lineage (GTDB taxonomy): Bacteria > Pseudomonadota > Gammaproteobacteria > Natronospirales > REEB76 > DASUBN01. The sequence continues at coordinate 18,565 of DASXYJ010000010.1, read as the reverse complement.
GCCTGGGGCGGCGCGGCGCTGCTGGTGATGGCCTACGTGCCGGCGCTCATCAACATGCAGTTCACCATCACCGCGGGCTACCTGGCGGTGGCCGCCCTGGCGCTGGCCTGGAGCGCGCGGCGCGAGGACGGGCCCTGGCCGTGGCTGGGCGCCGCGGTGCTGTTGCTGCTGTCATCGCTGGTGCGGCTGGACGAGTGCCTGTTCGTGCTGCTGCTGGCCACGCCGTTCGGCGTGCTGCGCTGGCGGCGCGACCTGGATGCGCTGATGCGCCGGCGCGGCGTGGTGGCGCTGGGGGCGGCGCTGCTGGCGATCGGCGCCTGCGCGGCGGTCGACCACAGCTACTACTCCGGCGCGGAATGGCAGGAGTTCCGGCAGATGAACGCGCTGCGCCGGCCGTTCACCGACTTCGGGCTCAGCGAGTACTACAGCAGCTTCGAGCACCGCCACGAGCTGGAGGGCAGCGGCATGTCGGTGAACGACATGCGGCTCATCGGCCAGCGCGCCTTCCTGGACACGGAGTTCTTCGACGCCGCGCGCTTGCGGCCGCTGATCCAGAAGGCCACCGCGGATGCGCGCGTGGACTTCAACCTGCGCCGCTGGGACGAGGCGCTGCGTCCGTTCGGCAGCTTCTCCATGTATGCGCCGCTGGCGCTCTTGGCCCTGGCGCTGGCGCTCGGGCGGCGGCGCAAGGCCGCAGTGGCGGCGAGCGCGCTGTTCGTCGCGGTGATGCTGTTCTTCTGGCTGTGGGGGCGGCCCGGCATCGTCCACGTCTACAAGCCGGCGGAAGTGGTCCTCGCGGTGTTGGCGCTGCTGAGCGTCGACTGGCGCCGGCACTGGTTGGTGCCGCTGGCAGGGGCGTTCCTGTTCTGGGTCGCGCTCGACATGTCCTGGCATGCGAACAACGCCGGACGCCGCCAGGACCAGCGTGCCGCCGAGCAGGTGGACGAGAAATGCGACCTGCCCACCGACCAGCTGCTGGTGGCCTGGGGGCCGCCGGCGCTCAACGACCGCTACCTGTACCGGCCGATGTCGCCCATGGGCGGCGAATGCGGCCTGCAGCTGTATCTCGTGAACACCCTGGCGCTGGTGCCCGGCAGCCTCGACAAGCTGTACCGCCACACCCACGGCAAGTCCCTGCTGCAGGCCTTGCTGGACGGACAGCAGATCCAGATGCTCTCGGACTCGGTGCGCATCGGCATGCTGCAGGTCTACCTGCGGGCGCACTTCCAGGCCACGCTGGTGGCCCGGCAGGTGGCCTCGCAGAACGACCTGCACCTGTATGACGTGCAGGTGTCGCGGTGAACGACGCCCTGCAGCAGATCTCGCGCGCCGGCGCCGCGCTGACGCGGCTGCCGGCGGCGGTGCGCCGCTACGCGCCCTACGTCCTGGTCGCGCTCTGCCTGCTGGCGATACTGGTGTTCGGCGACAAGTACTGGGACGCCAACGACGACGAGCACATGGCGATGATCGCCCGCGGCTATGGGCTCGCCGACGCGCCCTCCGCGGGCCTGGTCTACTCCAACGTCGCCTGGGGCTGGCTGGTGATGCAGCTCGGCGCACCCTTCGGCATCCCCGGCTACACGCTCGGCGCCTATGCGGTACTGCTGGGCTCGGCCGCGGCCATCGCCTGGGTGCTGCTGAAGCGCGACACGCCCGGCCTGCTCGCCGCGACGCTGCTGCTAGCCATGTTCATACGCCCGCTGCTGGAACCGCAGTTCTCCATCACCGCCGGCTATGCGGCGGCGGCCGGCATGGCGCTGCTGCTGAGCTGCGAACGCTCGCCGCGCTGGAGCACGGCGGCCTGCGCCGCGCTGTTCCTGGTGTTGGGCGGCTTGATCCGCTTCCCGGAGCTGCTGTTCGTCGGCCTGGTCAGCGCGCCCTTCCTGCTGCATGCCCTGTACCGCAACCGCAGCCTCCCCGCATCGCGCTGGATGCTGGCGGCGCTGCTGGTGATGCTCGCGGCGCTCGGCGGCGCCAGGCTGCTCGACAGCCACTACCGTTCCGGCGACGCCTGGCAGCACTACGACGAGGTCAACGCGCTGCGCAAGCCGCTCACCGACTACGGCCTGGCCGGCTACTTCCTGAACCGGGAGCAGCGCCTGCAGGACGTCGGGCTCAACCGCAACGACATGCAGCTGATGAGCAACTGGTTCTTCCTGGACGCCACGGTCTACAACCAACAGACCCTGGGGACCCTGCTGCAGGACCTGCCCTGGAGCGAGCGCCTGTCCTATAACCTCAGCCGCTACGCCGCGCTGCCCGGGCCGTTCACCACCGAGTTGGTGGCGCTGTTGGGCCTGGCAGCACTGCTCAGCTTGGCGCTGTCCGGCCGGCGCCGGCTGGCGGCGGCGGGACTCGCGATGTTCGCGCTGTCGATGTTCATCTTCCTGTGCATGGGCCGCCCCGGCGTGCCGCGCGTCCTGCCGGGAGCGCTGGCGGCGCTGGCGGTGCTGGCCGCGCTCGACGACAGATACGGCAGGCGTCCCTGGGCGGTGCTCATCACCCTGGTGCTGCTGTGCGGCGTGTGCCTGGATGGCGCGGATTATCTCCGCGTGCATCACCGCCAGGCTGCGCGGGCCGCCTCGGTCAAGCACGACATGTGCGAGCTGCCGGGTCGCGATCAGTTGCAGGTGGTGTGGGGCGCGCCGCGCGGCTTCCCCGACCGCTACGTCTACGACCCCACCCAGGATCCCGCCGGCGACTGCATGCCTCACATCTACCTGGTGGGCGTGCTGGGACTCCAGCCCGCGAACCTGCAGCAGCTGCACGCCTATACACGGGGCCGGGACCTGGTGCCGGCGCTGCTCGGCGGCCAGCACTTCTACTTCCTGACCACGCCGGACCGCCTCGCGCTCCTGGACCGGTTCCTCCATGACCACTACGGGGTGCGCCTGCACAGCGAAGCCTCCTTCGACCGCGCCGGCGCCACGCAGTACCGGGTATGGGTGGAGGGCGCCAAGCCCCCCGCATCCTGACCCTGCGCCTGCCCGCATAGTAGAATCCCGGTCCCGAGGGGCATCCGGACACCGCCATGGCCACGCCGCGCAGACAGCCCAAGACCGGTGCGCTCAAGTACAGCGTCGTCATCCCGGTCTACAACAGCGAGAAGATGGTCGGCGAGACCGTGTCCCGTACCCGCGACTTCTTCGAGAAGGCCCAGCTCGACTTCGAGATCATCCTGGTGAACGACGCGAGCCCCGACGGCAGCTGGCGCATCATCAGCGGTCTGGCGCGCGCCGACCACCGCATCAAGGCCATCAGCTTGCTGCGCAACTACGGCCAGCACAACGCCAACCTTTGCGGCTTCCGCCATGCCACGGGCGACTGGCTGGTGACCATGGACGACGACCTGCAGAACCCGCCCGAGGAGATCGTGCACCTCATCGCCAAGGCCGCCGAGGGCCACGACCTGGTGCTGGGGCGCTTCCGCACCAAGATGCACGCCTCCTACCGGCGCTGGGGCTCCAAGGTCATCAACTGGCTGAACGGCAAGATCTTCGACAAGCCGGACGGCCTCACGCTGAGCAACTTCCGGCTGCTGCACAAGGACGTGGTCAAGCGCATCTGCGACTACCAGTCGCCGTTCCCCTACATCCCTGGCCTCGCGCTGATGTTCTCCGCCTCGCCCGCCAACGTGGACGTGGACCACCAGCCGCGCCGCGAAGGCAACAGCAGCTACACGCTGCCGCGCATCGCCAAGCTGGTGGCGACCATCCTCTTCAACTACTCCTCGTTCCCGCTGCGCCTCGTCATGGGCATCGGCCTGGTGGTATCGCTGCTGAGCTTCCTGTTCGGCATCGCGATCCTGGTGCGGGGCCTGCTGCACGGCTCGGCGGTGCCCGGCTGGACCACCCTGACGGTGCTGCTGTCCTTCTTCAACGGCATGCTGATGCTGATGGTCGGCATCCTCGGCGAGTACATGGTGCGGCTGCTGACCCAGGCCAGCGGCAAGTCCTCCTACCAGGTGAGGGAAGTGGTGGACCTGGATCGATGATGAAGCGCTACATGTTCATCATCGGCGCGCAGCGCAGCGGCACCACGCTGCTGGCCAAGGGCCTGGACCTGCACCCGGACCTGGACTTCGCCAAGCCGATCCGCCCCGAGCCCAAGTACCTGCTCAAGCCCGACGCCGAGATCAGCGCCGAGGACTACGAGGCGCGCTACTTCCAAGGTGTACCGGCGGAGGTACTGCGGGCCGAGAAGAGCACCTCCTATATAGAGTATCCGGAGGTGGCGCGGCGCATCGCCCGGCTGTTCCCCGGCGCCCGCTGCATCGCGCTGTTGCGCGACCCGGTGGAGCGCGCCATCTCCAACTATTGGTTCAGCGTGCAGCACGGTTTCGAGAAGCGCCCGCCCGAGGAGGCGCTCGACCCGGCCGCCGAGAGCGACGCCAAGGTGACGGGGCTTTCCGCCTCGCCCTTCGCCTACCTGAAGCGCGGCCGCTACCTCGGTTTCCTGGATGACTACGCCGGCATCGTCGGCGCCGGGAACCTGCTGGTGCTGCAGACCGAGCGCCTGGCGCAGGACGCCTCCACCTGGAGCGAGGTGCAGGGCTTCCTCAGGCTCGAACCGGATCCGGCGCCCACTTCCCAGGAGCGGGCCAATGCAGTGCCGCGGGAGCGGCCGGTGGCGGAGGCTACGCTCAAGGCCCTGGCCGGATACTTCGCGCCGCACAACGCCGCGCTGGCGCGCCGCTACCGCGTCGACCTCGGCCTGTGGCGCAAACCCGCATGAACAGGAGCGGCAACGCGCTCGTCATCGTGACCCTCACGGTGCTGCTGCAGCTGGTGGCGGCGGCACTGCTGAAGCAGGCCGCCCTGATCGCGGCGGCGGGACTGCTCCTGGCGCTGGCGCTGGTGGCGGTAGCCATCGGCATCCACGGCCTGCGCTTCCTGCTGTGGGGTTACGCGCACCGGCGCTGGCCGCTGTCCCACACCTACCCGCTCACCGCCATCTTCTTCCCCATCGTGGTGGGCATGGCGGTGCTGTACGGCGAGCAGATCCGCGCGCCGCAGGTGCTCGGCAGCCTGCTGATCGGCCTGGGCGTGGCCTGGCTCACCTTCCGCAAGCAGGACGCATGAACGGATCGAGCCTGCTGAGCGTCTACATGCTGGCGGTGATCGTGGGCATCGTGCTCACGGCCGGCGGCCAGGTGCTGTTCAAGCGCTACTACCTGCACCACCGGCGCCTGGACCTGTTCGGCGCGCTGGCGATGTTCGGGCTGGTGCCGCTCATCAACTTCGTGGCCCTGCGCGGCATGTCCTTCGGCTTCGTCTACATGTCCACCGCCGCCACCCAGATCCTGGTGCTGCTGATGTGCCGGTTATTCCTCGGGGAAAAGCTGGGTCGGGACGCGCTGCCGGGGATACTGCTGATACTTGCTGGTATCATTGTCTACACACTGTAAGACTTCTCCGCGAAGGCCCCCATGAGCATCCGCTTCACCCAGCCCAGCCTCACCGGCAAGGAACTCGACTATATCGGCCAGGCCATGGCCAAGGGCCGCCTGATGGGCAACGGCGAGTTCACCCGGCGCTGCCAGGAGTGGCTGGAGAAGACCCTGGGCGCGCGCAAGGCGCTGCTCACGCATTCCTGCACTGCGGCCCTGGAGATGGGCGCGATCCTCAGCGACGCCGGCCCCGGCGACGAGGTCATCATGCCCTCGTTCACCTTCGTCTCCACCGCCAATGCCTTCGTGCTGCGCGGCGCGACGCCGGTGTTCGTGGACGTGGACCCGGTGAACCTGAACATGCAGCCGGAGACGGTGGCAGCCGCCGTCACCAAGAAGACCAAGGCCATCGCGCCGGTGCACTACGCGGGCGTGCCCTGCCGCATGGATGAGATCGTGGAGATCGCCAAGGGCTGCAAGGCCACGGTGGTGGAAGATGCCGCCCAGTCGCTGCTCTCCACTTACAAGGGCCGCCATGCCGGCACCTGGGGCAACCTCGGCGCCATCAGCTTCCACGAGACCAAGAACATCGTATCCGGCGAGGGCGGCGCCCTGGTGATCAACGATCCCGAGATGGTCGAGCGCGCCGAGATCATCTGGGAGAAGGGCACCAACCGCAGCAAGTTCTTCCGCGGCGAGGTGGACAAGTACACCTGGGTGGACGTGGGCTCCTCGTTCCTGCCCTCGGAACTGGTGGCGGCGTTCCTCGCCTCGCAGCTCGACTCGGCCGGGGACATCACCGCGCGCCGCCTCAAGATCTACGACCTGTACCTGCAGAAGCTCAAGCCGCTGTTCGATTCCGGCGACCTGCGCGCGCCCAGCGTGCCGAAGGACGTGGTGCACAACGCCCACATCTTCTTCGTGCTCACCAAGGATGCCGCCACCGCCAAGCGCCTGCTGGCGCACTTCAAGGAGCAGGGCATCGGCGCGGTGTTCCACTACGTGCCGCTGCACAGCGCTCCCGCCGGCCGCAAGTACGGCCGCACCCACGGTTCCCTGAAGAACACCGAGGAACTGGCCGACTGCCTGGTGCGCCTGCCCATGTGGTCGGACATGACGCCGGCCATGGTCGACCAGGTGGTGTCGCTGCTGATGCGCTTCTTCAAGCGCTGACCCGTCCGCATGGGCGCGCCCACCGTGTCCAGGCTCCCCGATCGCATCCGACGACTCGCGCCCCTCGCCACGCTGCCGCTGCTGGCGGCGTGGTTCCTGCTGGTGGCGGCCTATGCCTGGGTCACCGACGGCGACTTCATCTCCCGCGACCAGTGGCACTTCCTGCCGATGGTCGACCACTACCTCTCCGGCACGCTGGACTGGCACGAGCTGTGGCAGAGCCATACCGAGCACGTGAAGCCGGGCTACTACCTGCTGTTCCTGCTGAACGCGCGCTACTTCGGGCTGGATATGCTGCTGGAGACCATGGCCGGCATCCTGCTGCTGGGGATCGCCAGCTTCATCCTGCTGCGCGCCATGGCCGCAGGCCGCGAGCGCGATGCCGCCATGCCGGCGCTGGCGCTGCTGGCCGCCGGCGCGGTGCTGATGAGCTTCAACCAGTGGGCCAACTACGGCTATGGGCTGCTGTCGCTGGGCGGCTTCGGCGGCATGTTGGCGCAGACCCTGGTGTTCCTGGGTTTCGCGCGCCTGCTGGGTCCGGGCCTGGACCTGCGGCGCGGCGCGCTGCTGGCCTTGGCGCTGGCATGCGCCGTGCTCGGTTTCTCGGGCGCGCGCGGCCCGGCGCTGGTGGGAGCCTGCCTGGTGGCGGCGCTGCTGGCCTGGCTGCTCACGCCGGAAGCACGGCCGCGCATCCTGCGCCAGGGCGGCGCGTTCCTGCTGTTGGGCGGCATCGCCATCGGCATCTACGTCTCGCTGCTGCACTACAGCGCGCCGGTGCATGCGGGATTGGCTGACGGCCTCAAGACCGTGCTGCTGCATCCCCTGCAGGCGCTGGACTACGTGTCCGGGATATTGGCCGAGAGCATGCTGGACCTGCCCATGCTGGGCGGCTCGCGCCCGCTGCTGGCGCTGGTGCCGGCACTGCCGCTATGCGCCTACCTGCTGCTGGGCTGGTGCCTGTGGCGCTATTTCCGCGCCGCGCACTGGCGCCGCAGCTGGATGCCCCTGCTGCTCATCCTCTATTCCGCACTCTTCACGCTGGAGGTGCTGGTGGGGCGTTTCGGCTCTGACAACGGCCAGCTGCACGGTTCGCAGGTGCCGCGCTACGTGTTCGACGCGCACCTGTGGCTGGTGGGTTGCGCCTGGATACTCGGCCTCGACTGGCTGGAGCAACGCGCCACGCCGGACCGGGCTGCGCTGCGGCGCATGCTGCCGGCGGGCTTGCTGACGGCGATGCTGGGCCTGGAACTCATCAACCTGGGCCTGACCCTGCGCACCGCGCCGTTCCAGGTACGGGCGAACGCACGTGTGGCCCTGCAACTGCGGGCGGTGGTCACCGGCACGGGCACGCTGGATACGCTTCCGAAGTGGGAATGTCCCAGCCAGGGGCTCTGCGAACAGGGAATCGCGATCCTGGACAAGTACCACCTCAGCTTCATCCGCGACGCTGCCGACCCGGTGGTGCTGGCGCGGCTACAACAGGCCGCGACTCCGGCGCCGAGATCCCCGCCCCAGCCCTGAGCATCGCAGCGGCGTACCGGCCTAGAGGCCGGCGAGCACCCGCACCCGTGAGGCGTCACCCTCGCCCTGGAACGCGGCCCAGTGCTCGGCATAGGTCTTGCCGGTGACGGGATGGGACTCCACGGCGGCGATGTCCGCCAGCGGCTTCAGCACGAAGGCGTAACGCAGGATGTCGCCCCGGGGCAGCTTGGCTGCCGCGTCGACCGTGTCGCCATAGACCAGCAGGTCGAGATCCAGGGTGCGGGGCGCGAAGCGCGCGGCGCCCCGCTGCCGGCCGCAGGCCAGCTCCACCTCGTCCAGGGCAGTCTTGAGGGAAGGCACATCCAGGTCGGTATCGAGGCCGATGACGCCGTTCAGGAAGTCGTCGCCTTCGAAGCCCACCGCCTCATTCTGATACAGGGGTGAGAGCGTCAGCAGTCCGAAGCGGCCACGCAGGGCCTGTATGGCCATGACGATGTGCCGCTCGGGTTCGACGTTGCTGCCGATGCCGACGTAGGCGCGGGTCATCAGCCGCGCTTCCCTCTTTCTATGATCACTCCGACAGACTTGCTTCCGCTCACGGCACCGGTCTTGTTGAGGGTGATCTTCACCCAGGGCACCTGGAACTCCTGCATGATGATGGCCGCCACTTTCTCTGCCATGGTCTCGACGAGGCCGAACTGGCCTTCCTGTATGAACTGGTGCACGCGCTTGGCCACGGCCTTGTAGTCCAGGGTGTCGCCGATGGCATCGGTCTTGGCGGCGCGGGCGATGTCCGTGCCCATCTCGATGTCCAGCACCACGTGCTGGCGCATGCGCTTCTCCCAGTCGTAGATACCGACGACGGTATCCACCTTGAGTTCGCGGATGAAGACGATGTCCATAGCGTGCCTTACGGTGCGGTCAAGGAATCCAAGGGCCAGCGTGCGGTGACCGGGCTCGAGACCGGGCCGCCGGTCTCGAGGCGCAGGCAGCCGGCGTAGGCGATCATGGCGCCGTTGTCGGTGCAGAACTCGGGGCGCGGATAGAAGACCTCGCCGCCGAGCTTCGCCGTCATGTCTTTCAGACGCGCGCGCAGGCGCTGGTTGGCGCCGACGCCGCCCGCCACCACCAGGCGGCGCAGGCCGGTCTGCTTCAGGGCGCGCTCGCACTTGATGCTCAAGGTGTCCACCACCGCGTCCTCGAAGGCGCGGGCCACGTCGGCGCGCGTCTGCTCATCCGGGTCCGGCAGCTTGCCGAGCAGCACGCGCACCGCGGTCTTGAGGCCGCTGAAACTCATGTCGAGACCGGGCCGGTCGGTCATGGGGCGCGGCAGGTCGTACTTGCCCGGCCGGCCCTGCTCCGCGAGCTTCGCCAGATGTGGGCCGCCTGGATAGGCGAGCTTCAGGAGCTTGGCCACCTTGTCGAAGGCTTCGCCGGCGGCATCGTCGATGGACTCGCCCAGGGTCTGGTAACGACCCACCCCCTGCACTTCCACCAGCAGGCTATGGCCGCCGGAGACCAGCAGGGCGACGAAGGGGAAGCCGGGTTTGGGGTCTTCCAGCATGGGGGCCAGGAGATGGCCCTCCATATGATGCACACCAAGGGCCGGGACCCCCCAGGCGAAGGCCAGGGAACGGCCGAGGCAGGCACCCACCAGGAGCGCACCCACCAGGCCCGGACCCGCGGTATAGGCCACCCCGTCCAGGGCCTTAGGGCCGCCCGCCTCCGCCACCACCTTCTGGATCATGGGCAGAAGCTTCTGGACGTGGTCCCGGGAGGCCAGTTCCGGCACTACCCCGCCATACTCGGCGTGCAGGCGGATCTGGCTATAGAGGGCGTGCGCTACCAGGCCCTGGCGGCTGTCATAGACCGCCACGCCAGTCTCGTCGCACGACGTTTCTATGCCGAGGACTCGCATTCTTAGGGGCTCGAGGGGGTCTTGAGGTTCGGGCTTTGCAATTCTACACGCCGGACAGTACAATTCCGCCCCTTTGCCGGGGCTCTAAGCCCCTGAAAACCCATAAGTTAAGGACCCGCGATGCCCAGCGTACGTGTCAAAGAGAACGAGCATTTCGACGCCGCCCTGCGCCGCTTCAAGCGCGCCTGTGAGAAGGCCGGCGTGATGACTGAGCTGCGCCGCCGCGAGTTCTATGAGAAGCCCACCCAGGAACGCAAGCGCAAGCAGGCGGCCGCGGTGAAGCGCCACATGAAGAAGCTGTCCCGCGAGTCCGCCCGCCGCACTCGTCTCTATTGATAGCTGATCCCAAGACTCTCTTCGAGACGCGGCGCTTCCGAAAGAAAGCGCCGTTTCTTTTTCCGGCATCGCTTCAAGAGGAACCGACCATGGCACTCAAAGAACAGATCACCAATGACATGAAAGAGTCCATGAAGTCCGGCGCCAAGGAGCGCCTCGGCGTGATCCGGCTGATCCTCGCTGCCCTGAAGCAGAAGGAAGTGGACGAGCGCATCGTGCTCGACGACACGCAGGTGCTGGCGATCCTGGAGAAGATGCTGAAGCAGCGCCGCGAGTCGGTGGCGCAGTTCACCCAGGGCAACCGCAAGGACCTGGCGGACAAGGAAGAGGCCGAGATCAAGATCATCCAGGCTTACATGCCGGCGCAGCTCTCCGATGCCGAGCTGGACAAGCTGGTCGCCGAGGCCGTGGCCGAATCCGGCGCCGCCTCCGTGAAGGACATGGGCAAGGTCATGGGCATCCTCAAGCCCAGGGTCGCCGGCAAGGCCGACATGAGCGCCGTGTCCGCCAAGATCAAGGCCAAGCTGGGCGGCTGAGGCTCCCTCAAGGGAAGCCCGCCATCATGACCGCGCCCACCGCCAAGGCGCCCGCCTTCTTCTCGCCGCTGGAGGGCCTGCGCGGCATCGCCGCCGTGGGCGTGGTGCTATATCACAGCTGGTACCACTGGCAGATCAACGGCATCGGCCTCATCGAGCACGGCAACCTGTTCGTGGACCTGTTCTTCGTCATATCCGGGTTCGTGATCTCGCACATCTACATCTCGCGGCTGCGGGAGCGGCGGGACCTGGCCCAGTTCGCGGTACTGCGCACCGCCCGGCTGTATCCCCTGCACCTGTTCACGCTGTTGGTGCTCGCCGCCTACACCCTGGGCTCGGCCTGGGCGCAGTCGGCCTGGGGCCTGTCCTTCACCCGCATGCATGCGGGCCTGCTTGCGAACAACACTTGGACGCACTTCCTCGAGAACCTGCTGATGCTGCAGGCGCTGCTCTCGCCCAACACGCCCTCGTTCAACTCGCCGAGCTGGAGCATCAGCACCGAGTACTTCACCTACTTCATCTTCGCGCTGGCGGTGATCCTGGCTGCGCGCCGCGGCAAGCTGTTCCTGTCGATGGCCGCCGCGCTCGCGCTGCTGTCCCTGGGCTGGCTGTTCCAGGAGGGCAGCCTGACCCGCGATGAGCGCCTGCTGCGCTGCATCGGCGGATTCTTCAGCGGGGCGCTGGTGTACCTGGCCTGGGTGCGCTTCCAGCCCGCCCTGCGGCGCCGGCTCGAGGGCGCCCCGGGGCACCTGGCGGAGCTGGCGGCCCTGGCCCTGGCCGGGACGGCCCTCTGGTACTGCGGCGAGGGCCGCGCCCAGTTCCTGGTGCTGCCCTGCTTCGCCCTGCTGGTGTTCCTGCTGGCGGACGGCCGGGGCATCGTGACGCGCGCGCTCAGGCACCGCTATATTCAGAACCTGGGTAAATGGTCCTATTCGATCTACATGGTGCACTTCACGATCATCCTGGTCATGAGCGACCTGGCGCGGGTGTTCTGGGTCCGCGGCCCGAGCACGTTCATGTGGTGGCACCTGGACCGCACCCTGCCGCTCACCCTGCTGCTGCTGACGGTGGTGTTGCTGGTTGCGAGCCTGACCTACCGCTACATAGAGGACCCGCCGCGCCGCTGGGCCAAGCGCTGGGTGGCCAGGCACTGGGGCGAGCGGCCGGCTGAGGTGCCGGACGCACCCATCGGAGCGCCCTGAAGTGGCGCGCATCCCCCAGCACTTCATCGAGGAGCTGCTCGGCCGCACCGACATCGTCGAGCTCATCGACAAGCGCGTGCCGCTGAAGAAGCAGGGTCGCGAGTTCGCGGCCTGCTGCCCCTTCCACAACGAGAAGAGCGCGTCCTTCTACGTGAGCCCGGTGAAGCAGTTCTACCACTGCTTCGGCTGCGGGGCCCACGGCACCGCGCTCTCCTTCCTCATCGAATACGACCACATGGAGTTCCGGGAGGCGGTGCAGGAGCTGGCCTCCATGGCCGGCATGGAAGTGCCCCAGGAGCAGGGCGAGAGCCAGGTGCAGGGCGTCTCCAAGGCGCCGCTCTACGAGGTGCTGGACAAGGCCGCGAGCTTCTACAAGGAGCGGCTCAAGGATTCCCAGGTGGCCATCGACTACCTGAAGGGCCGCGGCCTCACCGGCGAGATCGCCCGGGACTTCGGCTTGGGGTTTGCGCCCGCCGGCTGGGACAACCTCCTCAAGGCAGTCGGCAAAGACGAAGCGACAGTGAAAGCACTGCACGAGACGGGGATGCTCATAGAAAAGCCCGGTGAGCATCCGTTCCACGACCGCTTCCGCGAACGCATCATGTTCCCGATCCGCGACCGGGCCGGCCGCATCATCGGTTTCGGCGGCCGCGTGATCGTGAAGGAAGAACCCAAGTACCTGAACTCGCCGGAGACGCCGCTCTTCCACAAGGGTAACGAGCTCTACGGCCTCTACGAAGCCTGCCAGGCCCTGCGCAACATCCCGCGCCTGGTGGTGGTGGAGGGTTACATGGACGTGGTGGCGCTGGCCCAGTACGGCGTGCGCTACGCGGTGGCGACCCTCGGCACCTCCACTACCGCTGACCATCTGAAGAAGCTCTTCCGCGTGACGCCGGAAGTGGTGTTCTGTTTCGACGGCGACCGGGCCGGCCGCGCCGCCGCCTGGCGGGCATTGGAGAACGCATTGCCGGAGGCGCAAGACGGCCGCACCATCCGTTTCCTGTTCCTCCCGGATGGCGAGGACCCGGACACCCTGGTGCGCAAAGAGGGACAGGAGGAGTTCGAGCGGCGCATCGCCCGGGAGGCCATCCCGCTCTCGGCCTATCTGCTGGATAGCCTCTCGGCCCAGACCGACATGAAGACCCCGGACGGCCGGGCCCGGCTGGTGCACCTGGCGGCGCCGCACTTCAACCGCCTGCCTGCGGGGGTGTTCCGGGAGATGCTACGCAAGGAACTGGGAAACCTGGCCCAGATGGAGCCCGGAAAGTTGACTATGCTTAACCAGCCGACCGTGGAGCGGGACGTGGCCCGACGCACCGGGGGACCCCTCCCCACCCGCAGCTCCGGACGGCCGTCCATGCTCTCGCCGGTGGAGATGGCCATAAGTTGCCTGCTCCACCATCCTGCCTTAGGCCTGCTGGCCGGGGACCCCCAGGATCTGGGGGGGAGCGGGGAGCTGGATCTGTTGCGGGCCTTACTGGTTTTTGCCCAGTCCGGCCCCCATATGAATGAAGCACTGATCCTGGAGCACTGGCGCGAGGACCCGGAAGCCTGGGCCAAGCTTAACCGGGTGGCCCAGGCGGACGTACCCCTGCCGGAGGAAGGCCTGGACAAGCAGTTCCTGGCCTACCTGGCCCAGTTCCGGGGCGCAGGCTCCCAGAACCGGCTGAACGAACTTATCGCTGAATCCAAGAAACGGCCCCTGAACGGCACCGAAAAGGCCGAAATGGCCCAATTATTGGCGGAACCGGGCCGGAAACCGGGTACGGATAGTGTCAAAAGCAATTGATTTACCTGGAAAAAATCAGCTTATCTGATAAACTTGAACGTTTCCCTCCGGCCCTGGCCTTTCCATAAGGCGGGGGCCTTCCAAGCCCATAGAGACACCATGAACGAGAAGACCAACGACCGTCAGTCGCAGCTCAAGATCCTCATCGCCAAGGGCAAGGAGCAGGGCTATCTCACCTATGCCGAGGTGAACGACCACCTGCCCAACGAGATCGTCGATCCGGAACAGATCGAAGAGATCATCGCGATGATCAACGACATGGGCATCCCGGTCCACGAGGAGGCCCCGGACGCCGAGCAGCTGCTGCTGGCCGAGAACACGGTCAACCCGAACGAAGACGACGAAGAGGCTGCCGAAGAGGCCGCCGCGGCCCTGGCGCTGGACGCCGAGTTCGGTCGCACCACGGACCCGGTGCGCATGTACATGCGCGAGATGGGCACCGTGGAACTGCTCACCCGCGAAGGCGAGATCCGCATCGCCAAGCGCATCGAGGAAGGCCTTAACCAGGTGCTGGGTTCGGTCGCCACCTACCCCGCCACCACCGCCCTGCTGCTCTCCGAGTACGCGGGCATCGCGGAAGGCCGCACCAAGCTCACCGACATCATCGCCGGCTTCATCGACCCGAACGCTGACCTGGTGGTCCCGCCGGCCGTGATGGCTGAGGTGACCGTGGATGGCGAAGCCGTGGCCGAATCCGAGGCGGACGAGGAAGGCGAGGTCCCGGCTCCGGCCGCCGCCAAGGGCAAACCCGGTAAGGCCGCCAAGGGCGCCAAGCCCGGCGCCGAGGACGAGGAAGCCGCCGACGGCGAGGACGAGAACCCGGCCGACACCGGCCCGGATCCGGAGGAGGCCGCGCGCCTCTTCGCCGAGCTGCGCAAGGCCCACGACAAGGCCCTGAAGTCGCTCATCAAGAACGGCAGCGAGCACAAGACCACCGCGCGCCTGCGCAAGCAGCTGGTGGAGACCATGATGCGGCTCAAGCTCACGCCGCGCATGACCGACACCCTCACCGGCAACCTGCGCCGCCTGGTGGAGACCATCCGCTCCCACGAGCGGCACATCATGATGCTGTGCGTGCAGAAGGCCGGCATGCCGCGCAAGGACTTCATCAAGAGCTTCCCGGACAACGAGACCAACACCCGCTGGCTGGATCGGCAGATCAAGTCCAAGCGCAAGTGGTCCTCCGCGCTCGGCAAGCAGCGCGAGGACGTGGTGCGCCTGCAGAACCGCCTGCGCGCCATGGAGACGGAGACCCATCTCAGCATCGGCGAGCTGAAGGAGATCAACCGCCAGATGTCCATCGGCGAGGCCAAGGCCCGCCGCGCCAAGAAGGAGATGGTGGAGGCGAACCTGCGCCTGGTGATCTCCATCGCCAAGAAGTACACCAACCGCGGCCTGCAGTTCCTGGACCTGATCCAGGAGGGCAACATCGGCTTGATGAAGGCCGTGGACAAGTTCGAATACCGCCGCGGCTACAAGTTCTCGACCTACGCCACCTGGTGGATCCGCCAGGCCATCACCCGCTCCATCGCGGACCAGGCGCGCACCATCCGCATCCCGGTGCACATGATCGAGACCATCAACAAGCTGAACCGCATCAGCCGCCAGATGCTGCAGGAGATGGGCCGCGAGGCCACTCCGGAAGAGCTGGCGGTGCGCATGGAGATGCCCGAGGACAAGGTCCGCAAGGTGCTCAAGATCGCCAAGGAACCGATCTCCATGGAGACGCCCATCGGCGACGACGAGGACTCGCACCTGGGAGACTTCATCGAGGACGCCAATGCCACGTCCCCGGTGGATGCCGCCACGGCCGAGGGCCTGCGCGAAGCCACCCACTCGGTGCTGGCGAGCCTCACCCCGCGCGAGGCCAAGGTGCTGCGCATGCGCTTCGGCATCGACATGAACACCGACCACACCCTCGAGGAAGTGGGCAAGCAGTTCGACGTGACCCGCGAGCGCATCCGCCAGATCGAGGCCAAGGCGCTGCGCAAGCTGCGGCATCCCTCGCGCAGCGAGCAGCTGCGGAGTTTCTTGGATGAGAATTCGTAGATCCGAAAGGATCCGACGAAAGAACAAGGCCGCAGCGATGCGGCCTTGTTCTTTTAGCGCATCACCCAGTGAGTGACCTCTTGATCTTTCAGGAAATCCTCGGCTCCAGCCCCCTGGAGTATGGCCAGGGTCGAGAGCAGGCCGGCATTGGTGCAGTTGGCCTCCAGCACCGTCACCGAGCGCGGTGTTTCTTTCACCGGCCAGCCGCTGCGCGGATCCAGGATGTGGCCGTAGCGCGCGCCGTCCTTGAGCAGGAAGCGGCGCGCATCGCCGCTGGTGGCGACGCCGCCGCGCCGTAATTCGATGCGCGGTGCGCCCTCTCCTGCCACGACGCTCTCGATGGCCACGGCCCAAGCCGAGCCATCGCGCCGCGGTCCGCTGGCGTAGATGTCGCCGCCGAAGTTGACCAATAGCGGCGTGCCACCTGTGGCTTCGTGACCCAGCTCCGCGGCCCGGTCCACGGCGTATTCCTTGCCGATGCCGCCGAAGTCGATCTCCATGCCGGGCTCAAGGCGCAGCACCGGCGCCCGCCACTCGGCCTTGTGCCAACCCACCCGCTGCATCGCTTCCCGCACCGCCTTAGGGTCAGGCAGACGGTCGCTGCCATCGAACTTCCAGACCTGGCGCAGTACGCCGGAGGTGATGTCGAACAGGCCATCGCTCAGCTCCCAGCATTCGGCGGCGAAATCCAGCAGCCGCGCACACTCCTCGTCCACCGTGACGGGCTCGCCTTCGGCGTGGTTGATGGCATGCACCAGGTTGTCATCCCGGTAGCGGCTGAACTTGTGTTCCACCCGCCAGGCTTCCTCCGCCACCGCCGTGGCGGCGCGGGCGGCGACGGCCCGATCCGGGGTATCGATGAGGGCTTCGCAGGGGCAGGCCATGGCGGTGAAACGGCCGCGCCAGAGTGCGCCGTCCTGGGCGAGTTCGAGGCCGGCGGGCAGAGCCTCGGCCATGCTCAGAAGCTGAAGTCGATCTGCACGATGTTGGCGGAAAGGCCGGGGAACAGGTCATAGCCGGTCTGCTCGCCCACTTCCACGTGCGGATCGCTGCCACCGCTCTGGGAGTAGTGCTCGATGCGGATGCTGACGCTGCGCGTGCCGGAGAGGCGCGCGCCGAACTCCAGGCCGAGGGTGCGGCCGGTGAAAGCCGCCAGGCGATAGTCGGCGCTCACGTAGGTGGGGATGCTGTCGCTGTCCAACAGGCCACGATGGTAGAAGTCCGCGGCGCTCTGCCGGTACCAGCGCAGGTGCGGCTGCAGGTAGTAGTCGTCGGCGAAAGCCCAGCGATAGCGCAGCTCCAGCATGTTGGAGTGGATGCCCCAGTCATCCCAGGCATAGCGGTAGGCCAGGCTCAGCACGTCGCCGCCGAGGGCCAATCGGTTGTCCAGGTACAGCGCCTTCTCGTGGCGGCTCTGGGGGCGGTTCTCGTAGATCTCGCCGATGGGCTCGCCCAGGGGCGGACCACCGAAGATGGGCAGCGCGCCGCCCAGGTGCGTGTTGATGATGGAGACGACCTTGTAGGGGTCGTTGAGATAACCGGTCGAATCGCCGTAGGAGAAGTTGAGCTTGGCCACCCAGTCGTGGCTCATGACCTGGCTCACGCCCACCAGCAGGCTCTTCACGCTCTTGCTGCGGTCGGTGGCGATGGCCGAACTCTGCGGCGCCTGACTCAGCGGTTCGGGGATGCCGCCGATGGGGAACACGTCGTCGTGCTCGTAGGAGACGCCGGCGGAGACAGTGGTGTTGCGCCGGTCGAAGTCCCGGGCGAACAGCATGCTGGCGCCGAGCGACCTGAAGTCGTGCTCGATGGAGTAGTCGGTGGAGGCTTGCCAATGCCACTGCTCGGCGAAGGGCTGCTCCCAGGTGACGGTGGCGGCCTCGCGCTGGTCGTGGAAGTCGCCCTGCACCGGCGTGACGCCAGCGCCCGCGCTGGTGCTGCTATTGCCGGAAGGGCCGGTGACGGTCTGGGACTTGCTGCTGGGCATCCCGCCCGTGGGCGTGGCGCCGGTCAGCGAATCCACCACCAGGTTCAGCTTCAGATAGGCGTCGTCGCCGAAGTCGCGCTTGGCCAAGAGCACCGGCTCCTTGGCGGTGATGCCGTCCACCTCGGTGTAGTAAAGCAGGCCCGCGTCGAAGTCCCAATCGCCGGGCGCCGCCGCGGCCTTCTCGGCCGTGCCGCCCAAGAGCGCGCAGCTGGAAGCCAGCAGCGCGCGCTTGAGACCGCGCCGGCGCTTCAATTGCATCCGCAGCCTCCACCGGAGAAGTCACGGCCGCCGCTCATGGCTTCCTTGGAGAAGTAGATGTGGTCGTCCATGCCGAAGCTCACCGGCTCGCAGTCGAAGGCCATCGCGGGCTTGGCCAGCGTGCCGCGCTGCCAGGGCTGCACGCCCAAGCTGGAACAGCCGCCAAGCAAGGCCAGTACGGCGACGAAGAATAGAATCCTGATTCTCATGATGATCTCCTAATCTTTGCCCAGGGCAGCGCGGATCTCCGCTTCGATGCGTGTCGGTGAATAGGAATAGAAACCCGAGTGCTTCTGCAGTACCTGGCCATCACGGCCCATGAGGAAGGAACTCGGCATCCCCAAGAGCGCGTAGCGCTCCGCCAGCTCACCCTTCGGGTCGCCCACGACCGTGAAACCCACCGGCTCCTCCTTGAGGAACCGCTGTCCGTCCGCCGGCTGCTCATC
>DASXYJ010000009.1:0-8699 GCA_036502565.1 Gammaproteobacteria bacterium | reverse complement strand
TGACTCTCGCTCCCAGAAACCTTTTTGCTGCCCTCGTCCTGTCGGGACGTCCGCACGCCGCGGATCGGGCATTTAACTTAAATTACCCCTCAAGATAGCACAGCCCGGGCCGATTTTCCCAGTATCTACGGGGGCTTGCAGCGACTACAGGCCTCGCGCCTTGGCTTCGTCCCAGTAGTCATCCATCTCTTCCAGCGTCGCCTCTGCGGGCTTGCGGCCGGCCTCGGCCAGGCGCGTTTCCACGTGGCGGAAACGGCGCTCGAACTTGCGGTTGGTGCCGCGGAGGGCCTGCTCCGGGTCGACGCCGAGCTTGCGAGCCAGGTTGGCCACGGCGAACAGCACGTCGCCCAATTCATCCTCGAGGCGCGGGTGAGGCGCCTTGCTGGTGACCTCATGTTCCAGTTCCGTGAGTTCCTCGCGGATCTTGCCGAACACCGGGGCGAGCTCGGGCCAGTCGAAGCCCACCCGCGCGGCGCGCTTCTGCAGTTTCTCGGCACGGGTTAGAGAAGGCATCCCCGCGGGGATGCCGTCCAGCACGCCCGACTGCGACTTGGCCGCCCGCTCATGGGCCTTGCGCGCTTCCCAGTCCCGGGTCTGCTGCGCTGCATCCTTGATATCGGACTCACCGAAGACATGGGGATGGCGTGATACGAGCTTGTCAGCGATGCCCGCCGCCACGTCCTCGAAACCGAAAAGGCCCGCCTCCTCCGCCATGCGTGCGTGGTAGACCACCTGCAGCAGGAGATCCCCCAATTCTTCCCGTAGCACCGCGAGGTCGTCGCGCTCGATGGCGTCCACCACCTCGTAGGCTTCCTCCACCGTATAAGGCGCGATGGTCTTGAAGGTCTGCTGCTTGTCCCAGGGGCAGCCCATGGCCGGATCCCGGAGACGCGCCATGATCTCCAGCAGGCGTTGGGTCTGCTTCACGCTCATCTCCCTTCTAGGGTATCCAGGAAGTTCACCAGCATGGCGGCGGTGGCGCCCCAGATGGTCTGGCCCTGGTACCGATATAGATAGAACCCCACTTGCTCACCCCCCAGCTCCCGGGTCTGGACCTCTCGGTTCTTCGGGTCCGCCAGGAAGGCAACGGGCACTTCGAAGACTTCTGCGACCTCCAGGGGGTCGATGGTGATGACGAAGCCCGGCTTCACCAGCCCCACCACGGGGCTGACGGCATAGCCTGAGATGGTGAGATAGCCCCGAAGGAAGCCCGCCACCTCCACCTGGTCAGGGGTGAGGCCGATCTCCTCATGGGTCTCCCGCAGGGCCGTCGCGACCGCATCCTGGTCCTGGGGCTCCCGGCCACCCCCCGGGAAGCTCACCTGGCCGGCATGGTCATGGAGCTGTTCGGTGCGCTTGGTGAGCAGTACCGTGGGTTCAGGGTGGGTGATGAGGGGCAGCAGCACCGAAGCGGAACGCCAAGGCTGCTTGGGCAGGAAGCCAGGGGGCAGATCACCCACTACCCGGCGCGGTGAGAAGTCTTCGGGGGCCTTGCTGCCCCCGAAGCGCTGGCGGATCAAATCAGAGAAATTTCCGCCTTTTAAGTCCATTTTATCAATCAGTTACCGATAGTCTTCAAAGTGAATTCTTATTCCTTGATGCCGCCCTTGGTGAGCTCGGCGGGGTCCAGCAGTTCGTTCAGGCGAGCCTCGGAGAGATCGGTCATCTCCTTGGCCACTTCCAGGATGGGGCGCTTCTGCTTGTAGGCCTGCTTGGCGATGGCCGCCCCCTTCTCGTAACCGATGACCGAGTTGAGGGCGGTCACCAGGATGGGGTTCTTGGCCAGAGCCTCCTGTAGACGCTCCTGGTTCACGCTGAAGCCCTTGATGGAGTCGTCTGCCAGGGCCCGGGCCACGTTGGCCAGGAGCTCGATGCTCTCCAAGAGGTTGCGGGCGATGACCGGCAGCATCACGTTGAGCTGGAAGTTGCCGGACTGGCCGGCCACGGTGATGCAGGCATCGTTGCCGATGACCTGGGCAGCCACCATGGCAGTGGCCTCCGGGATCACCGGGTTCACCTTGCCGGGCATGATGCTGGAACCGGGTTGCAGCGCCGGTAGCGCGATCTCACCCAGGCCCGCCAGGGGGCCGCTGTTCATCCAGCGTAGATCGTTGGCGATCTTCATGAGGCTCACGGCCACGGTCTTGAGCTGACCCGAGAGTTCCACCGCCGCGTCCTGGGAACTCAGGGACTCGAAGTAGTTGTCGCTGGCCTTGAAGGCCACGCCGGTACGCTTGGCGAGCTCGGCGGCGATGCGCTTGCCGAATTCCGGGTGCGCATTGATGCCAGTGCCGACGGCAGTGCCGCCTTGGGCCAGGGCGTTCAGGCGCGGCGCCGTGGCTTCCACCCGGGCCATGCCGTTGCGGATCTGGGTCGCCCAGCCGGATAATTCCTGCCCCAGGGTCACGGGCATGGCGTCCATGAGATGGGTGCGCCCGGTCTTCACCACCTTGGCGGTCTCCTTGGACTTCGCCTCGATGGTCTCCGCCAGGTACTTCAACGCCGGCAGCAACTTCTCCTTCACCTCCAAAGCCGCGCTCACGTGGATGGCGGTGGGGATGACGTCGTTGCTGCTCTGGCCCATGTTCACGTGGTCGTTGGGATGCACCTTGTCGGCGCCGCTCTTGCCGCTCGCGAGGTGCGCGATGACCTCGTTGGCATTCATGTTGGTGCTGGTGCCGGAGCCGGTCTGGAACACGTCCAGGGGGAAGTGACGGTCGTGCTTGCCCTCCGCCACTTCCGCAGACGCAGCCTCGATGGCCTGGCCGCGGTTCTTGTCCAGCACACCGAGACCCTGGTTCACCGTGGCGGCGGCAGCCTTGATGAGGCCGAGGGCGCGGATGAAGGCGCGGGGCATGGGACGGCCGCTGATGGCGAAGTTATCCACCGCCCGCTGAGTCTGGGCGCCCCACAGGGCATCAGTGGGCACCTTGATCTCGCCCATGCTGTCGTGCTCGATGCGGAAGGACTTCTCAGACATTCCTGCTCCTCAAGAATCCGAATAAGGAAGCGGCGATAAACCGCTGATTCAAGGGTATAATTACGCCCCATCAGAGCGGCGTAACCGGTGCCCCCAGGGCCGCGAAAGCGATTCGGTTATTATCCGCCATTCCACCAGGGGATGCACGAAAACCCATGGAATCCTCGACTCTCACCGCCCTCTCGCCCTTGGACGGCCGCTACGCCGCCAAGCTCGAGGCCCTGCGCATGTTGTTCAGCGAGTACGGGCTGATGCATGAGCGGGTGACCGTGGAACTCGGCTGGTTCTCGGTGCTGGCGGACGAGGACGGTGTGGCCGAGGTGCCGCCCCTCTCCGACGACGACACCGACTTCATGGTGAGCCTGATCCGTGACTTCGCCGTCAAAGACGCGGAGCGCATCAAGGAGATCGAGGCCACCACCAACCATGACATGAAGGCGGTGGAGTACTACCTCAAGGAGAAGCTCGGGGAGCGTCCCGCGCTCAAGGGCGTCACCGAGTTCGTGCACTTCGGCTGCACCTCCGAGGACATCAACAACCTGGCCTACGGCCTGATGCTGAAACACGGCCGCGAGCGGGTGTTGCTGCCGATGATGGAGCGCATGATCGAGCGCCTCAGGGCCCAGGCACGACGCCACGCCGACCTGCCCATGCTCTCCCGAACCCACGGCCAGCCGGCCACGCCCACCACCATGGGCAAGGAGCTGGCCAACATCGTGCATCGCCTACGCCGTCAGTGCGACCAGCTGAAGGAAGTGCAGCTGCTGGGCAAGATGAACGGCGCGGTGGGCAACTACAACGCACACCTGGCCGCCTATCCGGACGTGAACTGGGAGGCGCTCAGCATCAAGCTGGTGGAGTCGCTGGGCCTCACCTGGTCGCCCTACACCATCCAGATCGAGCCCCACGATTACATGGCGGAGTACTTCGACGCCCTGGCGCGCTTCAACACGGTGCTGCTGGATGCCTCCCGCGACATCTGGGGCTACATCGCGCTCGGCTACTTCAAGCAGAAACCGGTGGCGGGCGAAGTGGGCTCCTCCACCATGCCGCACAAGGTGAACCCCATCGACTTCGAGAACGCCGAGGGCAACCTGGGCGTGGCCAACGCGCTGCTGCGTCATTTCGCCGAGAAACTTCCGGTGTCGCGCTGGCAGCGGGACCTCACCGACTCCACGGTGCTGCGCAACGTGGGCGTGGGCCTCGGGCACAGCGTGCTGGCCTACGAGTCCTTCCTCAAGGGCCTGAGCAAACTGGAAGTGGACGCCGAACGCATGTCGGCGGAACTCGATGCCAACTGGGAAGTGCTGGCTGAAGCCGTCCAGACCGTGATGCGGCGCTACGGCGTCGAGGAACCCTACGAGAAACTCAAGGTCCTGACCCGGGGCCGGCGCGTGGACGAGGATGCCATGCGCGATTTCATCAAGGAATTGGAGATCCCCAACGACGCCAAGGCGAGGTTGCTCGCCATGACGCCTCAGTCCTACATCGGCTTGGCCGCCAAGCTCGCGAAGGAAATCTGAACATGCGTACCCTCGCCTTCACTCTCTCATTCCTGTTCCTCGCAGCTTGCGCGCATGCGCCAGCCACCGGCATAGGCGCAGCCATGCACCCGGAAGGCGCCCAGCAGGTGGGCTGGCAGCAGGTCACCACCGGTGATGGCGACCCCCTGTTCGTGGTGCGCAGCAGCGGTAAGGCTTCCTATGCCGACATGATCAAGGTGGCGGAGGCCCAGGCAGCAAAGCTCTGCACGGACGGCTACAGCGTCCTGAACGTGGAAGGCGGCGATCAGCCGCAGGTGGAGACCCTGAGCCCACAGTTCGTGATGGCCAGCGAAGTGCGCTTCAAGGTGCGCTGCTACCAGAAACAGGGCGACTGACCGCACCTGACGCCGGCCATGCGCGCTGAGTCCCCTACGCCGCTCGGCGGGCTGACGCCCCGTGAGTTCCTGAAGCAGCACTGGCAGAAGAAGCCGCTGCTGATCCGCGGCGCGTTCCCCGACATCGTCTCGCCCCTCACTTCTCACGAACTCGCAGGACTGGCTTGTGAAGAAGGCGTGGAAGCACGCCTGGTTTTACAGACGCGCCAGTTACCCGGCTGGAAGCTGCGTCACGGTCCGTTCCTCCACAAGGACTTCAAGAAACTACCCAAGCGGCAGTGGACGCTGCTGGTACAGGACGTGGACAAGTACGTGCCCGCGGCCGCCGCCTTGCTGGAACCTTTCCGCTTCATCCCGGATTGGCGCATCGACGACGTGATGATCAGCTATGCCGCCGACGGCGGCTCAGTCGGCCCCCATGTGGATGCCTATGACGTGTTCCTGCTCCAGGTGGAGGGCATGCGCCGCTGGGATATCACTACCCGGCCGCAGCCGGAACACACCGCGCCAGGCCTCGAACTCAAGCAGGTCAAGCCCTTCGAACCCGAGGAGAGCTGGCTCCTGATGCCCGGGGACATGCTGTACCTTCCGCCGGGCATCGCCCACCACGGCGTGGCCTTCGGCGAGTGCATGACCTGCTCCATCGGCTTCCGCGCGCCTTCCCAGACCGAGATGCTGGGCGATCTCACGGCGCTCCTGACCCAGGCCGCCGACGAGGGCATCCATTACACCGATCCGGACCTGGTGCCTGCCACCAACTCCGGCGAACTGACCTTGGAAGCCCGGGCCCGTGCGCGACAGATGCTGCGCGCACAGCTCAAGCCCTCCGACGACGCCCTCGACGTCTGGTTCGGCTGCCATGTGACCGAGACCAAACCCTGGCTCCGGCCGGTGCCTCCGGCACGGCGCACCACGCCTACGCGTCTCAAGGAACAGCTGGAGCGCGGCAAGCAACTCCACTGGCATCCGGCGGTGCGGGTGGCCTGGTTCAGCGTGCGCCAAGCCTGCCATCTGTTCGTGGACGGCAAGCACCATCCGCTACCGGAGAAGCACACCGGTTTCGCGGAAGTCCTGGGGGCATCGCGCCACCCCGACATGGATAAGCTCAAGCGCCTGCTGAGGGATGAAGAGTTGCGCAGCCTGCTCACGGCATGGCTGGATGCGGGCCAGCTGGAGTGGCGGGCGTGAGCTTCCGCGTGCGCATGGCCGACTGGGAGCGGGAGCGAGAAGCCATGCGCGCCATCCGCACGCCGGTGTTCATCCAGGAACAGCAGGTACCCCAGGAGATCGAGTGGGACGACAAGGATCCCGTGTGCGTGCATGCCCTGGCCATCGACGCGGATGGCGCACCGATAGGCACGGGGCGACTGGCTCCTGATGGCAAGATCGGCCGCATGGCCGTGCTGCCGGACTGGCGTGGCCGTGGCGTCGGCGCGGCGATACTGGAGTTCCTGGTGGACTCGGCCCGGGAGCGCGGCATACGGGAGTGCTACATGAACGCCCAGAGCCACGCCCTGGATTTCTACCGCCAGCACGGCTTCGAGACTTATGATGATGAATTCCTGGAAGCCGGCATCCCGCACCGGTACATGAAGAGGACGCTCTGAGATGGAGATGGCTCCGGACCAACACCACCAGCGCCTGGCGTCGCTGAACGATAACCGCGCAGCGGCAGTAGCTGTGGCAGCCGTCGCCAAACGGGAGCTGGTGCTGTTCAGTCATGACTTGGAGCCCCTGCTATACGACAAGGAGGATTTCCTTAAGGTCGTGCAGGCGCTGGCGACTCGCTCCCGCATGAGCCGTATCCGCATCGTATGCAAGGACCCCGGCGTGTCGGTCCGCGCGGGGCACCGGCTGGTCGCCATGGTGCAGCGCTTCAGTTCCTACATGGAAGTGCGGCGCGCCTCAAAAGATCACGCACAACTGACAGAGACCTTCCTGGTAGCCGACGAAGAAGCTCTCCTGTTCCGTCCGCTCGCCACCGCCTACGAAGGTTATGTGGACACACACTCACCTTTGGAAGCTCGCAAGTTCCTCAGGCAGTTCACCGACATCTGGGAGATGGCAGAACCTGACCCGGAGTTCAGAAGGTTGGGTCTCTGATGGTTTGGAAGCCACATGTCACCGTCGCCGCCGTCGCCGAGCGCGATGGGAAATACCTGGTGGTGGAAGAGGACATCCGTGGCAAGCGCGTGTTCAATAACCCGGCTGGGCACCTGGATCCGGGCGAGAGCCTCGTCGATGCGGTGCGCCGCGAGACCCTGGAAGAGACCGGCTGGGAGTTCGAGCCGGACGCAGTGAGCGGCATCTACCTGTGGAAGAACCCGGAACTGGAAGCTACCTTCCTGCGCGTCGCATTCTACGGCCGCTGCGTGAAACACCATCCGGAGCGCCGTCTGGACCATGGCATCGTGGCGGCCCATTGGCTGACCCGCGCCGAGCTCGGCGGCGGGCACTATCCCCTGCGTACGCCGCTGGTGCTGGATTGCATCGACGACGTACTGGCCGGCAAGCGTTTCCCTCTCGAGATGCTCCGCTACATCGACTGAGCCTGCAGCGCCTGATCGACAGATTGGGCGCGCGGTAGAATATGAGCATGTCCGCTCCCCGCTCCTCCACCCGTGTCATCGTCGGCCTCTCCGGCGGCGTGGACTCCGCCGTGGCGGCACTGTTGCTCAAGCAGCAGGGCTACCAGGTGGAAGGCCTGTTCATGGACAACTGGGAAGACGGCGAGGACGACACCTACTGCACGGCTGCAGAGGACTTCCAGGACGCGCGCCAGGTCTGTGAAGCCTTGGGGATACCTTTGCACAAGGTGAACTTCGCCGCCGAGTACCGGGAGCGGGTGTTCAAGCATTTTCTGGAGGGCTACGCGGCGGGTTACACGCCCAATCCGGACGTGCTCTGCAACAGCGAGATCAAGTTCAAGGCCTTCCTGGAACACGCCCTGCGCCTGGGCGCGGCACACATCGCCACCGGCCACTACGCGCGTCTGGGGGCGGGTCCGGCCGGCGTGAAACTGCTCAAGGCCAAGGACAACTCCAAGGATCAGAGCTACTTCCTGCATGCGGTGCCCCAGGCGGCCCTGCAGAAGGCTATGTTTCCCCTGGGTGAACTACTGAAGACCGATACCCGGGTGCTGGCTCATGAAGCCGGCTTCGCCAATCATGCCAAGAAGGACAGCACCGGCATCTGCTTCATCGGCGAGCGGCGCTTCACCGAGTTCCTCGGCAAGTATCTGCCGGCCCAGCCCGGCGAGATCGTGACGCCGGAAGGCCGCATCATGGGACGCCACAACGGACTCATGTACTACACCCTGGGCCAGCGTCAGGGTATCGGCATCGGCGGGGCGAAGGACACGGAGGCGTCTCCCTGGTACGTGGCCGGCAAGGACATGGGACAGAACCGGCTGCTGGTGGTGCAGGGACACGACCATCCCCTGTTGCAGAGTGGCTCCCTGGAGGCTTCGAAGCTCCACTGGATCGCCGGGGCACCACCCGCGCTACCCTTGCACTGTGCCGCCAAGACCCGTTACCGGCAAGCGGACCAGGCCTGCCGCATAACCGCTGCCGAAGGAGATCGCTGTACGGTGGAGTTCGACCTTCCCCAACGCGCCGTGACACCCGGGCAATATGCGGTCTTCTACGCCGGCGACGAGTGCCTTGGTGGCGGCATCATCCAGGCACGCGAGGTTTCCGATCCCGGCGTCGCCCAGGCAGCGGCAGCTGGCTGATACGCCCAGGCCGGCGCTTACCTTATAATAGGCGGCCTATTGCATCCCCTTCCCGACGGCATGTCCGCGTCTCTCAAGAAACCGGCCCCGGCGGGGAATCCCCATCC
>DASXYJ010000008.1:0-20041 GCA_036502565.1 Gammaproteobacteria bacterium | reverse complement strand
AGAAACCGCTGGCGATATGCGTGATGGGGCCGACGGCGTCTGGCAAGACCGCGCTCGCCGTCGAGATGGTGCGGCGCTTCGCCTGCGACATCGTGAGCGTGGACTCCGCCATGATCTACCGCGGCATGGACATCGGCACCGCCAAGCCGGAGCCCGAGGTGCTGGCCCGGGCGCCGCACCGGCTCATCGACATCCTCGACCCGGCCCAGAGTTATTCCGCGGCACGCTTCCGTGACGACGCCTTGGCCGAGATGCGTAATATCACCGCCGCTGGCCGGGTCCCCTTGCTGGTGGGCGGCACCATGCTGTATTTCGACGTGTTACAGCACGGCATCTCGCCCTTGCCCGGGGCGGACCCCAAGCTGCGCGCGGAGTTGGAAGCGCGCGCTGCGCGGGAAGGCTGGCCGGCGCTGCACGCGGAGCTGGCGGGGCTTGATTCCGCCGCCGCCGCCCGCATTAAACCCAATGACCGGCAGCGCATCCAGCGCGCGTTGGAGGTCTGTTACATAGCGGGGCGGCCGTTCTCGGAACTCCAGGCCGCCGCCGCGGTCGAAACCAGCGAGTACCGTTACCTCAAGCTGGTCCTGGCGCCGGCGGACCGCGCGGTGTTGCACGAGATGATCGAGCGGCGTTTCCGGTCGATGATGCAGCAGGGGTTCCTGGATGAAGTGCGCGGCCTGCGCGCACGCGGCGATCTCCACGCCGACATGCCTTCGATGCGGGCTGTTGGATATCGCCAACTGTGGGAACACCTGGAGACCGGCGGCAGTCTTGAGGATGCGGTGCGGCGTGGCATCGTCGCCACACGTCAGTACGCGAAGCGACAGCTCACCTGGTTGCGCAGCGAGAGTGATGTGAGATGGTTCGATAGCGACGCAAGTCTGCGGTTCGTCGAAGATGCATGCACATACGCAGCGCCGCATCTGGTCGAATCGCCAAGGTAAATCGATATCGCTATGTTAGAATCGCCAGACTATGTATAGAACCATGGGCCTACCCAATCGGCCTGCAAATACAACAAGGAGAAGCACCATGGCAAAGGGTCAATCGCTTCAGGAACCCTTCCTGAATGCGCTCCGGCGCGACAAGGTGCCGGTGTCGATCTATCTCGTCAACGGCATCAAGCTGCAGGGCCAGATCGAATCCTTCGACCAGTTCGTCATCCTGCTCAAGAACAGCGTCAGCCAGATGGTGTACAAGCACGCCATCTCCACCGTGGTCCCCGGCCGGCACGTGAACGTGGCTCCGGCTCCCGGCCAGGAAGGCGAGATCCAGGGCGAGGGCGGCGACCATCATCACTGAGCGCAGCGCGCCGGTGACCCCGCTTGTTTGAACGTCCCAAGAGCGGCGAGCGCGCGGTCCTCGTCCACCTAGACCTGGGTTCCGATCACGGCGAGGTGCTGCTGGCGGAGTTCGCCGAGCTGGCGCGCGCCGCCGGCGCCGAGGTCCTGGACACCATCCACGGCAGCCGCCGTACCCCGGAACCGCGCTTCTTCATCGGCGAGGGCAAGGCCAACGAGGTGGCGGAGCGCGTCAAGGCGCTCAAGGCCGACCTGGTGCTGGTGAACCACGCCTTGAGCCCCAGCCAGGAGCGCAACCTCGAGAAGCTGCTCTCCTGCCGGGTGCTGGACCGCACCGGACTCATCCTCGACATCTTCGCCCAGCGCGCCCGCACCTTCGAGGGCAAGCTGCAGGTGGAGCTCGCCCAGCACCGGCACCTGGCCACGCGCCTGGTGCGAGGCTGGACCCACCTGGAGCGGCAGCGCGGCGGCAGCATCGGCCTGCGCGGACCCGGCGAGAGCCAGCTCGAGATCGACCGCCGCCTCATCGGCAAGCGCATCCACACCCTGGAGAAGCGCCTGGAGAAGGTGGGCGACCAGCGGGAGCAAGGCCGCCGCACCCGCCAGCGCCATGACGTCCCCACGGTCTCGGTGGTGGGCTACACCAATGCCGGCAAGTCCACGCTCTTCAACGCCCTCACCGGCTCCGGTGTGCTGGTGGCCAACCAGTTGTTCGCTACCCTCGACCCGACGGTGCGGCGCCTGGATCTCGGCGACGCCACCCATGCGGTGCTGGCGGGTACCGTGGGCTTCATCCGCGACCTGCCCCACGACCTGGTGGCGGCCTTCCGTTCCACCCTGCAGGAGACCGAGGAGGCCGCGCTGCTGCTGCACGTGATCGACTCGGGCGATCCGGAGCGGGAGGAATACATCGAGACCGTGAACGGCGTGTTGGCGGAGATCGGCGCGGAGAAGATCCCGCAGATCGAGGTGTTCAACAAGATCGATCTCACCGGCCATGAGCCCGGCGTGGAGCGGGGGCCGGATGGACTGGCGCGCCGCATCTGGGTCTCCGCCGTCAGCGGCGTCGGCCTCGACCTCCTCAAGCAGGAGATCTCGGCGCGCCTCAAGAGCGACACCCTGCACGGCTGGATCCGCCTGCCGCCGTCCCATGCCAGGGCCCGGGCTGCCTTCTTCGACCTGGGGGCGGTGCGCAACGAGAAGGGGGATGAGCAAGGCGGCTATCTCCTGGAAGTGGAGTTGCCGCGCCGCGAGTACCAGCGCCTGTGCCGTCGCGAGGGCCTGGAACCGGAGGCCTTGGGCCTCTGAGCGCCGTCTTCGGCCCGGCGGCCCGGCCCATAACCTGTATAATCTGACCACGGGCGGTCCTGGAAAGGGCGCCCGTTTTTTGTGTCCGGGGCAGGGGCTGGAGTTCCATGATGCTGGTGCCATTCCTGAGCGCGGTGGGCCTGATGCTGGTGATGGAGGGCCTGATGCCCTTCGCCACCCCGCAGGGCTTCCGCCGTACCCTGGCCGCTGTAGTGCAGGCTGACGACCGGGCATTGCGCCTGGTGGGCCTGCTCAGCATGGCCATCGGCCTTGCTGTCCTGTATCTGGCGCGGAGCTGAACATGGGCAAGAACGTCATCGTCATCGGCGCCCAATGGGGCGATGAAGGCAAAGGCAAGGTCGTCGACTGGCTCACGGACCGCGCCGCGGCCGTGGTGCGCTTCCAGGGCGGCCACAACGCCGGCCATACGCTCGTCATCGGCGGCGAGAAGACCGTGCTCAAGCTCATCCCCTCGGGCGTCCTGCGTGAGGACGTGCAGTGCCTCATCGGCAACGGCGTGGTGGTCTCACCCACGGCGCTGTTCGAGGAGATCAACATGCTGGAGAGCAAGGGCGTACCGGCTCGCCGGCGCCTCAAGATCTCCCCGGCCTGCCCGCTGATCCTCCCCTCGCACGTGGCGCTGGACAAGGCCCGCGAGCACGCCAAGGGCTCTGCCAAGATCGGCACCACCGGCCGCGGCATCGGCCCGGCCTACGAGGACAAGATCGCGCGCCGCGCGGTGCGCATCGCCGACCTTTTCCATCGTGAGCGCTTCGCCGCCAAGCTCGGCGAAGTGCTGGATTACCACAACTTCGTGCTGAAGAATTATTTCCGGGTCGAGCCCGTGTCCTTCCAGGAGACCCTGGAGCAATGCCTGGGGCTGGTGCCGCAGCTGGAGCCGATGGTGGCGGACGTCACCGCCATCCTCTACGGCCTGCACCAGAAGGGCGAGAACATGCTGTTCGAGGGCGCCCAGGGCGCGCTCCTGGACGTGGACCACGGCACCTATCCCTACGTGACCTCGTCCAACACCACCGCCGGCGGCGCCGCCACCGGCACCGGTCTCGGTCCCAAGTACTTCGATCAGGTGCTGGGCATCGTCAAGGCCTACACCACCCGCGTCGGTGAAGGTCCCATGCCCACCGAGCTCTTCGACGCCATGGGCGAGCACCTGGCGCGCCGCGGCCATGAGTTCGGCTCCGTCACCGGCCGCCCGCGCCGCTGCGGCTGGTTCGACGTGGTGGCCCTGCGCCGCTCCATCATCAACAACAGCGTCACCAGCGTCTGCATCACCAAGCTGGACGTGCTGGACGGCCTCGACACCATCCGCATCTGCGTGGCCTACAAGACTCCGGCGGGGGAGGTCACCATCGCCCCCACCGGCGCCGAGAGCTTCGCCGAGTCCGAGCCCGTGTACGTGGACATGCCCGGCTGGAAGGCCTCCACCGTGGGCATCACCAAGTACGAAGAGCTGCCGGAGAACGCCCGGGCCTACCTCAAGAAGCTGGAGGAGCTCATGGGCGTGCCCCTGGACCTCATCTCCACCGGCCCCGACCGCACCCAGACCATCGTCTGCAAACATCCTTTCGACTGAACGCCGTAAGGTCCAAAAAAGAAAAGGCGCGCCAGGTGGCGCGCCTTTTTTTCGTCCTCAAGCAGCGGTACTAGTTCCGGAAGTCCCACTGCACCTTGAAGATGACCTCATTGCCGTTCGATACCGCCGGCTGGCCCAGGCCGTTGGTCTCGGTGACTACGCCGTGGTTGAACACCAGGTAGATGTTGCTGGCGTCTTCCACGATCCAGCGCAGCTGGGTGTTGCTGCTCACCCCGGGGATCAGGTTGTTGTACTGGATCTGGGTGGTGACGTAGAAGGTCGGGGTGAAGGCGTAGGTGCCGGTCAGGGTGGTGAGGCGGTTCACCGCATGGTCTTCACTGCCGAGCAGGACCCCCGCGTACTGTGCCGGCTCGTAATAGAAGAACCACTCCTGCTGCGCCTGCAGCACCAGCCGGCCCGAGGGCGTGTTCCAGTTCGCCAGCACCAGCGGATGGTGCGAGGTGCCCGCATAGTAGGTGCCCTGGGAGTCGATGACCTCCCACCACAGCGCCTCCGACTGCGGTGAATTGAACACGACGCGGCGCCGGTTCCAGGTGTAGGGACCCTGTGGCACCGCTGCGCCGCCCGTGGTCGCGCCCAGCTTCGGCGGGATCAGGTAGAAGTCACCGTTGGGCCGGTCGAAGTCCCGATACACGTCGAATTCCCAGTACCAGCCGCCCTGGGTCAGCATCTGCGGGCTAAAGAACCATTCGGAGCTCTGCTTGCCGCCGTCGTTCGGCCCCAGGCCATCGTCCTCGCTGTAGTGGCCGTAGAACCAGAAGCGGTGCACCCAGCTGAACATGCTGTCCGCCGCCGGGCGCGGCTGGTAGCTCAACTCGTTCATGTAGTGGCGGGTGCCGGGGCGCGGCACGAAGCCCAGCGCCGGAGCCAGGGCGTCGCCGAACTGGCTGTACTGCACGTGGGCGTACCACAGGTCGTTGGGGTACTCCGCGTCCAGGCCGAAGCCGTTTGGATTGCCGCCCGGCAAGTCGCCGGAGGAGTGGCCGCCCCAACCGGAGAAGTTCAGGTTCTTGTCGCCCGCGAAGGTGGTGGTCTTCCAGGTGACGTCGCTGCCCACGAAGTTGTTGGTGGTGGCGTCGGTGGGATCGCCGCTGGTCACCAGTGCGCCCACCTGCAGGTGCTGGTCCACGTTGTAGGTGCCGCGGCCCACGAACAGGTTGGTGACGTCGGACACGTCGCTGTTGCCCATGTGGGTGGCCAGCAGCGCCAGCGAGCCGTCGTCGGATTGGCCGATGAGCTTGGCACCCTCATCGAGGCGTACTTCCTCACCGTCCACCAGGCCGATGTTGCGGGAGTTGAAGGGGATGAAGGTGGTGCCCAGGTTGTAGCCGAAGCTGAACAGGTTGGAACCCTGCAGGAAGAACTGGCGCTTCTCCGGGAAGAACAGCGGGAAGCGCCCGGTGTTGATCTGCTGCTGGTCCGCCTCGGCTTCCGCGAAGTCGGTGTGATAGGTGAGCAGTCCCGCCAGGGCCGGGTTGAAGTTGTACTTCAGGTCGAAGCCGGTCTTGCCGGTGGTGTCGCTGGTGTCGTTGCCGCTCTGGTACTTCACGAGGCCGTAGGGCTGGAAATCCAGGCCCTTGCCCTGTTCCATGCCCTGCACGCCGGTGAGGGTGCCCTCGCGCTGCAGCTGGAACACGGAGGAATCCAGGGTGGTGCCGGCCCAGTCCAGGGTCAGCAGCTCGCGCGGCACGTTGCGGCTGGCGTTCAAGCCCCAATGGTCCAGGCCATTGGTGAACTGCATGCTGCGGGTGTCGATGGCGATCTCGGCGGACCAGCCGTGGGCATCCTGCACCACCTTGGCCTGCCAGATGCCATCCCAGTTGTAGTCCACGCCGTTGTTGCTGTTGATGGCGGGGGTGGGGGAGAGCAGTCCGTCCGCCATGGCCCCCGCCGCATTCACCTGGAACACGTAGGCGAAGCGCTTGGTCCCGAAGGTATCCAGGACGAACAGCAGGTTGTCGTCGGAGCCCTGGTTGCCGTCACGCACCAGGGTATGGGTGGCGATCTTGGAGGGATCCGGGTCGTCGCAACGGATGCCGATATAGAGGGTATGTCCGTCCCGGAAGATGCGCATCCGGGTGCGATACACGGTAGCGAGGCCGGGGTGGGGGCTCTGCTGGGTGAGGTCGTCACCCGTGCCGCCTTTGAGGCCCTGCCATATGGGCTCATCCAGGTGGCCGTCCACGGTGATGGTGCCGGGGTCCACCCGGCCGGCCTCGGCCTTGGGATTCACGTCCTCGGCGAATGCCGGCAGGCTCAAGGCCGCCGCCATCCCCGCCAGGACTCCGATTGCCGCTTTACCCCAACGGCGGGGAGTTCTGTTCTGCATGTCTCTTGGATGCGCCGGGCGACGAAAAGGTTTTGCCTTTGATACGGACGGTTACAAATATTTTCCGGGGAACCAAATGCGGTCCCCAAAGTCATAGCAAGACGCCCAAAATGAAAAAGCTCCCGCTAGGGAGCGTCCATCGAGCCTTGCTCGGTCATCGCGCTTTTTTATCTATCTTTCGACTGGTGCCTGCCCAGGAGAGGGCGAGGACGGTGCCTTCACGCGGGCACCGCCCGCGTCCGTCCGAGCGACCGGACAGGGATGTCCGGGCTGGAAGGCACACCAAGGACGGTTCTGAGGTCGGAAAATTCAGCGTTATATGGTGCCCAGGAGAGGACTCGAACCTCCACGGTGTTACCCGCTAGTACCTGAAACTAGTGCGTCTACCAATTCCGCCACCTGGGCTTTAGGGGCGCGAAGGGCGGGCACTTTACCGGCCTGCCGGATAGGTGTCAATGCGCCTAGCCCCTTGAAACGCCTCCAAAAATGCCCATTTTTGACGTTGAGTCCGGACTTGCCGGCCCCGCCTCCGTTATCCTGCACACATGAGACACAAGAAAGACCGCAAATCGCCTCCCCGCAAGCGTTCCAAGCACTCTGCCGACCCCTACGCCCAGCGCGAAGCCCAGAAATACGTCCGCCCCATCGCCAGCCGTGAGGCCATCCTGCAGTGGCTGGAGCAGGCGGATCAGCCCCTGTCCTTCGAACGGGTGCTGTACGACCTCAACCTCACCGACGCCGTGGACGTGGAGGCCCTGAACCGGCGCCTCGCCGCCATGGTGCGCGACGGCCAGCTGGTGCAGAACCGGCGCGGCGAATACTGCCTGGTGAAGCGCCTGCCCCTGGTGGCGGGCACCGTGATCGGCCACCGGGACGGCTTCGGCTTCCTCAAGCCCGACGAGGGCGGCGACGACATCTTCCTGCCGCCGCGGCAGATGAGCGAACTCATGCACGGCGACCGGGCCATGGTGCGCGTGCAGGGCGTGGATCACCGCGGCCGCGCCGAGGGCTCCCTGGTGGACGTGCTGGAGCGCAACACCAGTGAGCTGGCCGGCCGTTACGTCGAGGAGCACGGCGTCAGCTTCGTGGTCCCGGACAACGCCCGCATCGCGCACAGCGTGCAGATCCCCACCGCCGAGCGCCACGGCGCCCGTTCCGGCCAGATGGTGGTGGTGGAGATCACCCAGCAGCCCAGCAAGCACAGCGAGGTCATCGGCCGGGTGAGCCGGGTCATGGGCGAGCGCAACGCCGCCGGCATGGCCACGGAACTCTCCATCCACGCCCATGGCCTGCCGCATGACTTCCCCGGCAACGTGGAAGCGGAAGTGAGGGGCCTGAGCCCCGAAGTGCCGGAGCAGGCGAAGCAGGGGCGGCTCGACCTGCGTGCCACGCCGCTGGTCACCATCGACGGCGAGGACGCCCGCGACTTCGACGACGCGGTGTTCTGCGAACGCCAGCGCGACGGCTTCCGCCTGCTGGTGGCCATCGCCGACGTCTCCCATTACGTGAAGGTCGGCACGGCTCTCGACCACGAGGCGCAGAAGCGCGGCAACTCCGTGTACTTCGCCGACCGGGTCATCCCCATGCTGCCGGAGGTGCTCTCCAACGGCCTCTGCTCCATCAACCCGAAGGTGGACCGCCTGTGCATGGTCTGCGAGATGCACGTGGACAAGGACGGCGAAGTGAGCCGGGCCCGGTTCCATGAAGCGGTGATGCGTTCCGCCGCGCGCTTCACCTACACCAAGGTGGCCAAGATACTGGTGGACAAGGATCCGGAACTGCGCCGCGAGTACGCGCCGCTGATGCCGCACCTGGAAGACCTCTACGCGCTCTACCATGTGCTGGCCAAGGCCCGCGGCAAGCGCGGCGCCATCGACTTCGACAGCACCGAGACCAAGGTGGTGTTCGACGACAAGGGCGGCATCGAGGCCATCCGGCCCACGCTGCGCAACGATGCCCACAAGCTCATCGAAGAATGCATGATCTCCGCCAACGTGCAGGCCGGCAAGTTCCTGGCCAAGCACAAGCTGCCGACCCTGTACCGCGTGCACGCGGGCCCCGAGACCGAGAGCCTGGAGAAGCTGCGGGCCTTCCTCGGCACCCTCGGCCTGCAGTTCGGCGGCGGCGCGAAACCCGAGCCCGGCCACTATGCGAAGCTCCTGGACAAGGTGCGGGAGCGCCCCGACAAGCACCTCATCCAGACCGTGCTGCTGCGCTCCCTGGCCCAGGCGGTGTACACCCCGGAGAACGTCGGCCACTTCGGCCTGGCGCTGCCGTTCTACGCGCACTTCACCTCGCCCATCCGCCGCTACCCGGACCTCCTGGTGCACCGCGCCATCCGCCACGTGCTGCAGGGCGGCACCGCCCAGAACTTCAACTATTCCGGCAGCCACATGGAGCAGATGGGTTCCCACTGCTCCATGACCGAACGGCGTGCGGATGAAGCCACCCGTGACGCGCTGGACCGCTTGAAAGCCGAGTACATGCGCGACAAGCAGGGCGAGGAGTTCGAGGGCTTGGTGACCGGCGTCACCAACTTCGGGCTGTTCATCCAGATCAAGGACCTGTACGTGGAAGGCCTGGTCCACATCACCTCCCTGCCCAGCGACTACTACAACCACGATCCCATCGGGCATCGCCTGGTGGGCGAGCGTTCCGGCCGGGTGTTCCGCCTCACCGACACGGTGAAGGTGCGGGTCGCGGCGGTGAACGTGGACGAGCGCAAGATCGATTTCGAACTGGCCGCCCTGCCTGCGCCCGGGCGCAAGTCCGACCGCAGACCCGAGCGCCAGGCCGAGCAACGGGACAGCAAGAAACCCCGCAGACGCCGATAGGTAAGCCATGAAAGAACTCATATATGGGCTGCATGCCGTGAGCGCGCTCCTGGAGAGCGGCGGCAAGGTGCATGGCCTGTGGATGCTGGACAGCCGGCACGACGACCGGTTGAACAGGGTCGCTGAGCTCGCGCAGAAGGCCGGCGTGCGGGTGCAGCGGGTGCCCCGCGACGAATTGGATCGCATGACCCAGGACGCCCGCCATCAGGGCGTGGTGGCGGAAGCGGAAGGCGCCGAGCTGCGTGACGAGGGCGGCCTCTACATCCTCCTGGATCAGCTCCGGGAGCCGCCGTTCCTGCTGGTGCTGGACGGAGTGCAGGACCCCCACAACCTGGGTGCCTGCTTGCGCTCAGCCAACGCCGCCGGCGTGCACGCGGTGATAGCCCCCAAGGATCGTTCCGCCGGTCTCACCGCCGTGGCCCGCAAGGTCGCCTCCGGCGCCGCCGAGATGACGCCGTTCTTCCAGGTCACGAACCTGGCCCGCACCCTGCGGGATCTCAAGGACCGCAATATCTGGTTCGTGGGTCTCGCCGGCGAGTCCGACCAGAGCCTGTACGAGCTCGACCTGAAAGGCCCCATCGCCATCGTCATGGGCGCGGAAGGCGAGGGTATGCGCCGTCTCACCAAGGAGCACTGCGACTTCCTGGCGAAGATCCCCATGGCGGGCGGGGTGGAGAGCCTGAACGTGTCCGTGGCGACAGGCGTGACCCTGTTCGAAGCCCTGCGTCAGCGCAAGTCGAAACCTAAGAAGAAATAGCGATGCAGGAGTATCGCCCGCGGATCAAGCGCGCGAGCGCTTGATCCGCGGGCGAACAGCGAAGCTGTGAGCGCCCTGCATGGATGCAGGGCTGGGCTTCCCGTATAGCAGGAGCGGCACGGGAAGCGAGCCCGGGTATGTACCGGAATCGCCGAGTCTGAAAAATCCAGGGACGGATTTTTCAGAGGAACAAAAAAAGGAGCGCTCCGCTGCCGGAGCGCCCCACGGGGGTACTCGCCTTATCCCTTGTGCTTCACGAACAGGCAGTCGAACTCCGGATTCCAGGTCTTCCCGCCGTCCGTCGATGCCACGGAGACTTCGCGCACATCCGCACCCTGCTTGGCCCAGGTGATCTTGTGGCGCACTTCGCTGCCGTCCTTGGCCGTGGTGGTGGCGGCCAGGGTCAGCACGCCGTCCTTGAAGTCGCCATCCTGCAACCACAGGCTCGCGCCGTTGGTCACCCAGCTCTGATGCCAGCGCTTCAGGCTCTTCACGTACAGCGTGTAGCTCTCGCCGATCAGCCCGTCCACCTGCTCGTATTTCTCATGCAGGGCGCAGCCATCCACCATGGGCGTGATCACCGCGTGGGCGATGGAAGGGCCCTTGCCGTCCGGATGGTCTTGCATGTCGATGGTGTCCCAGTCGCCGATCCAGAAGTCGAGCTGGTGGTAGACCGGGTCATCGCAGTAGTGGTGCAGCGCCGGCTTGGCATCCGCCGCATGGGCGGCGAAGGGCAGGGTGGCGGCGAGTAGCGCTAAGGCGGGCAGCGCACGGATCATGGCATGTCTCCCTTTGATGATGGCGGGATCAGGCGCCGCTGTGCTTCACGAACAGCACATCGAAGTACGGATCCCAGGTCTTGCCGCCATCCTTCGAGCTCACGCCGGTCTCGCGCACGCCATTCGGCTCGGCCTTCCAGCTGATGCGCGTGTTCACGGTCCGGCCGTCACGCAGGTGCGTCTCGCCTTGCAGGGTCAGCACGCCGTCCTTGAAGACACCGTAGATCTGCATGATGGAGCCGCGGTTGGTGACCCAGGTCTGCTGCCACTGCTTGCGCACGCCGTCGTAGCTCAGGATGCTGTCACCGATGAGACCATCGGTCTGCTCATAGAGTTCATGCACCGCGCAGCCCGCGGCGATGGAGTCCACGTGGGTGCGGGCCACGGAGGTGGTGTCCTTGGAGTCCTTGTCCTGGGTGTCCCAGTCGCCCAGCCAGAAATCCAGCTGGTGGAACTCTATGGCGGGGCAGTTCGGCGCGGCGGGGTTGGCGGCGGGTGCCGCGGCGAACGCCGGCGCCGCGGCCCCCAAGAGGGCGCAGGCGAGCAGGTTGCGGATGTCCATGGAGTCTCCCGAGGTTTGCGAGGCCCTAGAGATAACACTCTCCGG
Organism: Gammaproteobacteria bacterium; assembly: GCA_036502565.1. Taxonomy (GTDB): domain Bacteria; phylum Pseudomonadota; class Gammaproteobacteria; order Natronospirales; family REEB76; genus DASUBN01. Next base: position 8,511 of record DASXYJ010000008.1, on the reverse strand, counting down.
GAGCTGCCTACCCGCCGTTTTCGGACTTGGTCAGCCCTGGTCGTGGATAGCCGCGCATCCGTCGAGACGGCGTCAGGCGATGGCGGCGTCTTCGGCTTCCAGCAGGGCCTCCAGCACGTCCCAGCGGGCGTTCCAGATGTTGCGCTGGCTTGCCATCCAAGCGACGGCCTCGTCCAGGGGCTTCTGCTCCAGGCTGAACAGGTGCTCCCGGCCTACCCGGCGCCGGCGCACCAGCCGGGCCCGTTCCAGGATGCGGATGTGCTTGGACACGGAGTTGAAGGAGATGGGGAAGGGCGAGGCCAGGTCGGTTATGCGGGTCTCTCCCCGGGCCAGGCGCTGCAGGATGGCGCGGCGGGTGGGGTCCGCCAGGGCCCCCAGGGTAAGGTCCAGGGAATGGGGCCGGTTCATGATTAATATTCATCCATAAGGGTTAATGATAGCCCTTGAGCCGCCCAGGTCAAGGGGCCGCCGGATGTCTGTAAGCCACTGAATTTGCATGTTTCCTGAGCCCTGGGGCATAATGCGCGCCCTTCCGTCGGTGACCCGCCGGAAGCCCTTGCTACACCGCTTCGACGGGTAGCCGGTCAGTCCATAAGGAGCTTCGATTGAGACACTATGAGATCGTGTTTCTGGTCCACCCTGACCAGAGTGAACAGGTCCCCGCGATGGTCGAGCGTTACCGCTCGATGATCGAGACCGCCGGTGGCAAAGTGCACCGCCTGGAAGACTGGGGCCGCCGCCAGCTCGCCTATCCCATCGCCAAGGTCCACAAGGCCCACTACGTGCTGATCAACATCGAGTGTGGCCAGGCCACCCTCAATGAGCTCGTCAGCATGTTCCGCTTCAACGACGCGGTGCTGCGCCACATGGTGGTGCGCCGCGAGGAAGCCGTCACCGAGCCCTCCGCGCTGGTCAAGCCGAAGGACGAGGAGAAGGAAGGCCGCGCCGAGCGTTTCGACGACGACCGCGACGACGATCGCGACCAGGCGTAACCCAAAAGAATTCGAGAGGACGAGAACATGTCACAGCAGCGTTTTTTCCGTAAGCGCAAGTTCTGCCGGTTCACGGCGGAAGGCGTCGTCGAGATCGACTACAAGGACCTGGCCACCCTCAAGGGCTACGTCACCGAGACCGGCAAGATCGTGCCGAGCCGCATCACCGGCACGCGCTCGAACTACCAGCGGCAGCTGTCCCTCGCCGTGAAGCGCGCGCGCTTCCTGGCGCTGCTGCCCTACACCGACCAGCACTGAGGAGGTAAAAACAATGGAAGTCATCCTCCTGCAGAAAGTCGACAACCTCGGCAACCTGGGCGACAAGGTCAAGGTGCGTGCCGGCTACGGCCGCAACTTCCTGATCCCGCAGGGCAAGGCCAAGCCTGCCACCGCCAAGAACGTCGAGGAGTTCGAGAAGCGCCGCGCTGAGCTGGAGAAGCTCGCCGCGGACCAGCTGTCCGGCGCCGAGAAGCGCAAGGCCGAGCTCGAAGGCAAGGTCGTCACCATCAACTCCAAGGCCGGCCAGGAAGGCAAGCTGTTCGGCTCCGTGGGCACGGTGGACATCGCCGACGCCCTCAACAACGCCGGCCTGAAGGTCGAGCGCAAGGAAGTCCGCATGCCGCAGGGCCCGATCCGCGCCGCCGGTGAGCACAAGGTGGAGATCCACCTGCACACCGACGTCAACGTCGAGATCACGGTCAAGGTCGTGGCAGAAGAGTAGACATCTCTTGAAGATGTTGCGGAACGGGGGCGGCGACGCCCCTGTTTCGTTTGGCCTTGTGGATTAGTTGTTCGTTAGCTGTTCGCAAGTCCGGGCGGCCGAACGCAATCGGTTGTAAGCAAAGGCTTTTTCTATTTGTGCGCATGCACACCAGCTGGGCGATTTTTGCCCAGCTTTTGACCGTTATCATCGTTTGATATCCGGATCGGACCTCGAATGGCTACCGTCATCAAATCACTGGACCAGGCCGCCAACTCGGCACTTGAGGCCATGCGCACGCCGCCCCATTCCCTGGAGGCGGAGCAGGCGGTGCTGGGCGGCCTGATGCTGGACAACACCGCCTGGGAACGGGTGGCGGACCGCGTCACCGAGGAAGACTTCTACCGCCAGGACCACAAGCTCATCTTCCGCGCCATGGCCGAGCTCGCGGATGCCGACCAGCCCTTCGATGCGGTGACCCTGGCCGAGTGGCTGCAGGCCCGCAACCGCCTGGAGCAGGCGGGCGGCCTCGCTTACCTCGCCACCCTCGCGCGCGACACGCCCACCGCCGCCAACGTGCGCTCCTACGCCGACATCGTGCGCGAGCGCTCGGTGCTGCGCCAGCTCATCCGCGTCGGCGGCGAGCTCGCCGAATCCGCCTACCGCCCGGACGGCCGCAGCGTGGTGGAACTGGTGGACCAGGCCGAACGCTCGGTGTTCGAGATCGCCGAGCGCGGCGACCGCATGGGTAAGAGCTACGTGCGCATCAGCGAGCTCATGTCCAAGGCGGTGGACCGCCTCGACACGCTGCTGCATGCCGACAGCAGCGTCACCGGCATCGCCACCGGCCTCTCCAAGTTCGACGAGATGACCGCGGGCCTGCAACCGGGCGACCTGGTCATCGTCGCCGGCCGCCCCTCCATGGGCAAGACCACCTTCGCCATGAACATCGCCGAGTACGCCGCCATCAGCGGCGGCCTGCCGGTGGCCATCTTCAGCATGGAGATGTCCGGCGAGCAGCTCGCCATGCGCATGATCTCCTCGCTCGGCCGCATCGACCAGCTCAAGGTGCGCACCGGCAAGCTCGACGACACCGATTGGAAGCGGGTCAGCTCGGCCATCTCCATCATGTCGAAGGCGCCCATGTTCATCGACGACACCGGCGCGCTCACTCCCACGGAGCTGCGCGCCCGTGCCCGCCGCCTCAAGCGTGACCACAACCTGGGGCTCATCGTGGTGGACTACCTGCAACTCATGCAGGTGCCCGGCACCCGCGAGAACCGCGCCACCGAGATCTCCGAGATCTGCCGCAGCCTCAAGTCCCTGGCCAAGGAGCTGCGCATCCCGGTGATCGCGCTCTCCCAGCTCAACCGCAGCCTGGAACAGCGTCCCGACAAGCGCCCCATCATGTCGGACCTGCGCGAATCCGGCTCCATCGAGCAGGACGCGGACGTCATCGTGTTCATCTACCGCGACGAGGTCTACGACAAGGACAGCCCCGACAAGGGTACCGCGGAGATCATCATCGGCAAGCAGCGTAACGGCCCCATCGGCATGGTGCGCTCCACCTTCCTTGGCGCCTACACGCGCTTCGAGAACTACACGTCCGAGGACGGTGGCTTCACGTGAGTCGCGCCACCGGCGCGCTCATCGACCTCGGGGCGCTGCGCCACAATCTCAAGCGTGTACGGGAGCTCGCTCCCAAGTCCCGCGTCATGGCGGTGGTCAAGGCCAATGCCTACGGGCACGGCCTGGCGCTCACCGCCCAGGCCCTCGCCGGCGCGGACGCCTTCGCCGTCGCCAGCCTCGAGGAAGCCCAGACGGTACGCCGCGCCGGCCTCTCCAATCCCATCGTGCTGCTGGAAGGCGTGTTCAGCGAGCAGGAGCTGGAGGAGGCGGCGGAGTGGGGCTGCGAACTGGTGGTCCACGATGACTACCAGCTAAAGCTCATCGAGAAGTCAGGCCTCAAGGGCCGACTCGGCGTCTGGTTGAAAGTGGACACGGGTATGAACCGCTTGGGGTTCGCGCCTACGGCGGTGCCGGATGCCTGGAAGCGCCTCAACAAGGCCAAGGCCGTGAAGCAGCCGGTGCGGCTCATGAGTCACTTCGCCTCCGCTGACGAGGTCTCCAATCCCAAGACCCTGGCCCAGCTGGAAGCCTTCGCCGCCGCCACCGCCGGCCTTGAAGCGGAGCGCAGCATCGCCAATTCCGCCGGCATCCTGGCCTGGCCCCAGAGCCACGCGGACTGGGTGCGTCCCGGCTCCATGCTCTATGGTGCCTCGCCGTTCGCCACCAAGACCGGCGCGGAAGATGGGCTCAAGCCCGTCATGACCATGGAGACCGCGCTGATCGCGGTCAAGAAGCTCAAGAAAGGCGAGAGCGTCGGCTACGGCGGCGCCTTCGTGGCCCCCGAGGACATGTCCTTGGGGATAGCCGCCATCGGCTACGGCGACGGCTACCCGCGCCATGCTCCGAGCGGCACCCCGGTGCTGGTGAAGGGCCAGCGCGTGCCCTTGGTGGGCCGCGTGGCCATGGACATGATCGCGCTCGACCTGCGCGGCCTCCGTTCGTCCGCGGTGGGCGATCCGGTGGTGGCCTGGGGTCCGCAGCTCCCGGTGGAGGAGATCGCCCGTGCCGCCGGCACCATCCCGCTGGAGCTGCTCTGCGGCGTCACCCAGCGTGTGAAGTTCAACGTGGTGGACTCCAAGGACAAGACCCGCAAATAAAAAACCCGCCTCTCGGCGGGTTTTTTTCTTGAGCCTCGTTCCGGGCTTACTTCATCTCGTAGAAGCCCATCTTCACGCCGGCCAGCTCGATCACATCGTTGTCGGCGAGCTTCTGCGCCTGGGCGCCGATCTCCTTGCCGTTCACGGTGGGGAAGCCGTTGCCCTGGCCGCTCTCCACGTGCACCACGAAGAAGCCGTCGGCGCGGCGCGTCACGGCCGCCACCTGCACGCCCGGACGGCCGAGGGTGGTGAGCGCCTTGTTGAGTTCCAGCTCCTTGCCGGCGAAGCCGCCGGAGAGCACCTGCAGCTTGGCGCGCGGCAGGCCCGCAGCCTTGCTCTCGTCGATCGGGGCGCCGCCGGCGCCGGAGATCGCCTTGTTCACGCTCTCCATGCTCGGCACACCGGTCTGGCTCTTGGTGCCGGGGCGGATGATCATGGTCTTCTCGAAGTCGTCCGCATCGCCGCCGCCGCCGGCCGCCGCGGGCTTGCCGCTGGCGTACTTGAGCGCGTGCCGGCCGATGGTGATGACGTCGCCCTCCTGCAGGGCGTGCTTCTTCACCAGCTTGCCGTTGACGTAGGTGCCGTTGGTGCTGTTCAGGTCTTCGAGGAAGGAATCCTTGAGGATGTTGATGATGAGCGCATGGTGGCCGGACACCGCCATGTTGTCGATGTGGATGTCGTTATCCGCCAGGCGCCCGATGGTGTACCGCTCTTTCTCGAGCTCGTACTGCGCCAGTTCCTGGCCATCCAAAGTGAGTATCAACTTGCCCATGGCTCTGCCTCTTAGTGATTCATATTCTCATCTAGCGCCACTTGACCCCACGACGCTCACGAGAACCAGTCGGTCAGGCGGTCGAAGAACCCCTTCTGGGCTTCGAACGACTTGATGGGCTGGACCAGGACCACGGAGACGTTGTCACGTCCGCCGTTGTCGCAGGCCAGCTTGACCAGCTGTTGGGCTGCCGTCTCAAGGTTAGCACTAAATGTCTTAAGGGTTAAGGAAATGTCCGCGTCTTCCACCATGTCATTCAGGCCGTCCGAGCACAGCAGGTAGATGTCGTCCTGCAGCACCACGTCCTCCTGGACGTCCACCTCCACGGTGGGTTCGATCCCCAGGGCCCGGGTCACCAGGTTCTTGTTGAGGGACTTGCGGGCCTCTTCCGGGGTATAGAAGCCCCGGGCCACCAGCTCCTGGAGCAGGGAGTGGTCGGTGGTGACCTGCTCGAACTGGCCATGCCGGATGCGGTACAGCCGCGAGTCGCCCACGTGGGCGATCGAGACGCGGTTGTTGTAGAACAGGCAGGCGACGATGGTGGTGCCCATGCCCTCGCACTGGGGCTGGCTCTTCGCCGTCTGGTGGATGATGTCGTTGGCCTTGAGGATGGCGTTGCGCAGCAGCATGCTCTCGGCGCTGAACTCACCGGCCGCGCCCTGGTGCTTGTGGGCGTCCTTGATACCGGCGGTGATGAACTCGGAGAGGGTCTGCACCGCGATGCCGCTCGCGACCTCGCCGGCCTTGTAGCCGCCCATGCCGTCGGCGACCACGACGAGGCCAGTCTCGAGATCGGTACCGATCGAGTCCTCGTTGTTCGGGCGCACCATACCCTTGTCGCTGTGCCCGACGAAATTCAATTTGCCTTTGTAGCTCATGCTCTTGTGGCCTTTCTCAGCTACTGACTTGTGCGGCGCAGGCACGCACGTCCTTCGCGAACTCGGCGCCACGTTGGTAGCGCTGTTCGGGATCCTTCTGCATCGCCTTCTCGATAACGGTATCGATGCTGGCCGGTAGTTCACCCCTGAACAAGGTCACCGGTGCATGGGTCTCGTTGGCGATCTTGAACATCAAGGTCGCCATCGAGTCCGCCTGGAACGGCAACTGGCCGGCCAGCAACTGGTACATGGTAACACCCAGGGAGAACAGGTCGGAACGCCCGTCCACCTTCTTGCCGGACAGCTGTTCCGGGCTCATGTAGGAGGGGGTCCCCAGGACCATGCCGGTCTTGGTCTTGCTGGAATCCGTGATCCGGGCGATGCCGAAGTCGGTGACCTTGATCTCGGCCTTTTCCTCGTCATACATGATGTTGGCGGGCTTGATGTCCCGGTGCACCACGTTCTGGGTATGGGCGTAGTCCAGGGCGTCGGCGGCCTTGGCGATGATCTCCAGGACCGCCTTCGGCGTCAGCAGGGCGTTGCCCTTCGTACGCGAAGTGAGGTCCTTGCCCTTGAGGAACTCCATGGCGATGTAGGCCAGGTCGTGCTCCTCGCCGGCATCGTAGATGGTCACGATGTTCGGGTGGTTCAGGCGGCCGGCGGTCTCGGCCTCGCGGAAGAAGCGCGCCTTGACCTCGGTCAGCTCGTCGGCGTCGAACTCCTGCGAGAGGGCCATGGTCTTGATGGCCACCACGCGGTTGATCTTGGGGTCGCGGCCCAGGTACACCACGCCCATGGCGCCCTTGCCCAGTTCCTTCTCCACCTGATAGCGGCCCAGCATCGGCTTCTGCACCGTGTCGCCCAGCATCAGGGTGCCGGCCGTGCCGCCGCCACCGCCGCCCAGGATCACGGTGCCTTCCATCTGCTTGGAGCGATTCAGGCGTTCGGCGATGTCGCGGAACTTCGGGTTGAAATCGTTGACGTAGGAATACACCGAGCCGGCCTTGTTGAACTGGCGCTTGCGCTCGTAATCGAGGGCCAGGTTGTACAAGAGGTCGGCGATGGAGTCGTCCATCGGGCACTTGCGGAACTTCTCGAAGGCCATGTCCAGCTGGCCCTGGCCCTGGAAGGCGAGGCCCAGCATCTTGTTGCTCTCGGCGCTGTCGGCCTCGCTGCGCACCAGCATCTTGTTCAGCATGCCGGAGCGGATGATCGTCACCACCAGGTGGCCGATGATGAGCATCTGCACCGGCACCATCAGCGGCAGCCACATGAACTTGCTCTTCATCAGGCCGAACTCGACGAGCAGCAGCAGCACGATGATGCCCGTGCTCACCATGGCGGCGATGCCGGGCTTGAGACGCGGCAGGCCCACCGCGAGATAAGCGATGATGCCGAGCAGCGCCAGCAGCGTCACCCAGCGCGCCCAGCCCGGGTGCGTGAAGAAGTTCTGCTGCAGGATCGAGGACACCACGTTCGCCTCGATCAGCGCCGGCTGCACGTAGGCGGAGGTCGGCGTCGGGAAGCCGCTGGTGATGCCGGCGGCGGTGGCGCCGATCAGCACGATCTTGCCCTTGAACGAATCCGGCGGGATCTTGCCCTGCTTCACGTCGGCGTAGGAGTACACCGGGAAGGCCGGCTGGCCGTTCACGCCGCTGTAGTAGAAGTTGTTCATGAAGAAGTCGGCGCTGGTGCCGATGAACAGCTTGCCGATCTGCACGCCCTTGCCCGGCAGCACCTGCACGTCCTTGGAGGTGAGGTTCAGGTCCTTCATGGCGATGGCCAGGGACATGGACGGGTAATAGGAGTCGTAGTAGCGCAGTGCCAGCGGTTCGGCGCGCAGCACGCCATCCGGGTCCGGGAACTCGTTCAGGTAGCCGATGCCGCCCGCCGCCTTGCCGAACACGTCGTAGGGCGGGGTCATCTCCTTGGTCGCCAGCGGCTGCACGTCCTCCGGGTCCTGGGTCACCTTGCCGATGGCGTTGCGCTGGATGTAGTCCGGGGTCGGGCTGCCCTGGTTGCCGAGCGGGTCGCCCTGCACGAACATCATCGGCACCACCACCGCGCCGGACTGCTGCATGGCGGCGGCGAGCTTCGAGTCGGTATCGGTGACGTCGTCGGCGGCCTGCAGGCGCTGGCGCAGGTCCTCGAGATCGGCGCGCAGGTTGCCCGGCACGCTGATGCTGGCGGTCTTCGCCGCCACCGGCGCGGTGCTGCCGGCGGGAGCGGGGGTCTGGAAGGGGGCGGCGGCGCTCAAGGAGGACTTGTCGTAGAAGTCCATCATGTCCTTGATATAGATGCTGCCCGCGTCCATCTGCGCTTCGGACACCAGCACCGTGAAGCCGATGACCTTGGCGCCGGCCTTGGTCAGCTTATTGATGAGTTCGGCGTGGTAATCGCGGGGCCAGGGCCAACGGCCCAGGGTCTGGATGCTGGCGTCATC
>DASXYJ010000007.1:0-3577 GCA_036502565.1 Gammaproteobacteria bacterium | reverse complement strand
CAGGCAGCCAATATGCATTGCCGTCTTCGACAACCTTAATGCTTTGTGGGTACATCTTGGCAGTCAGATTGCCCGGCGTAGTCTTGAAGAAGTTGTCCATGAGATCCATGGCTTCTGCCGAGGTGGGCCGGACTTCGCCTGTAAATCTGACCCGGGGACGCAAGAACACACCACCGGCCGCTATGTAGTAATTATCTTCGGGGGCGTCCCATCCTGGCCTATCGTGTTCGATCACCGCCGCTATGGAATCGGGTTGATACCTTTCCCAGGCGGCGGGCCAGCCACGGGCGACGATGACCCCCTCATATCCATATACCAGGATGCTGACCAGATGACCGCTGGAGTCCACTTCGAAGGAATAGTTCCGGCCCACGTAGCTCCAGAGGCTTCGGTCCATGCCGGTCACGGGCGTCTTGCTCGAAGGCGCACCGACATGCTCAAGCACGGCCTGACTGGTGTCACCCAACTTCAAGCCCATGACGGGATCCATCTCCACGTCGGATCCACCGGCCACCTGGATGCCATAGACATAGGTCGGCCGAAAGATGGCCGTCATGAGCACGGTATAACCGCCTGAGGCTGTCAGCGGATATGCGTGATAGGCGGCGCCTTTGTCATCGGTGCCCAACTGCCCCGGCGAGCCAAAGGCAGCCATCGCTTTGTCCAGCGGCATGCCTAAGGTGATCTTGCCGATGCCGATCTGGCTCGGCGCTGCGGTGGACGAGGCGGCAGGAGCCGCAACGGCGACTGGCGCGCTATTACGCGGTGGAGATGCGGCGCAACCGACCAATACGAGAGTAGCTGCGCAGACCGGAAGTAGCTTCATGGTCATCCCCTAAGAAACGGTGGGCTATCCCCTATCCATACTCGCAGACGCCCGGTTCTGACCTATTCTAAGGTCAGTTCACCCTAGTCGAGTGTGGCCCATGAGCCTGCATGTGGAGCTTGAAGTACGGGAGACGGCGGCCCGGGGGCGTGGGGTGTTCGCGGTGGCGGCCATCCCCGCCGGGACCCTGATCGAGAGCGCCGACGTCATCCCCATCCCGCAGGCGGAGATGGGCGCGATCGAGGGCTGCATCCTGGCGGACTATTACTTCCGCTGGGGCCCGGATGGCCGGGAGGGCGCCATCGCCTTGGGGTATGGCTCTCTCTACAACCACTCCTACACGCCCAACGCCCGTTACGTGAAGCACTTCGAGCGACGCAGCATCGACTTCATCGCGCTACGGGACATCGCCGTCGGCGAGGAGATCCGCACCAACTACAACGGCGATCCGGAGAGCAAGAAGCTGGTGTGGTTCGAGGTCAGTGAATGAGGTGATCGGGTCGCCGTCAGGAGGCGACGGGAGCCTGGTCGCCCCTCTGCTCCCGCACGCGGATGAGTATCGCGATGGCGAAGCCTGTTTCCAGCGCGGAGCCGGTGAAGGCCGCAGCCGCCGCAGGCGCATGCAACTGGACCAGGGCATAGCCCGCGGCCGCCAGGGCCAGGCCGCAGATCCAATAGATCTTCATCCCGAACAGGGTGGCGAAGCTCAGATAGCGGCCGCCGATGACGAAGAGCATGGCCGGGAAAAACAGCTCCATGCGGTAAAGGGCGACGCCGTAGGCCAGCACGCAGCTCAGGATCAGCCACACGGTGCTGGCGAAGGCCAGGTTGCCGAGAGGATTGCCCTTGGCATGGGTGCCGGAGCGGCCCAGCAGCTTCGCCAGCAGCACCGAGACCGGATGGATGAAGGCCGCGCCGATGAACAGCGTCCACATGGCGCGTCCCGGAGTCATATATAAGGCCACCAGGCCCGCGGCCAGCCAGATGGCCGCCGAGGTGAGCATGCCGAGCGCACCGGAGAGATATCCCTGGCGCATGTCACGCTGGGCTTCCGCGAAAGTCATGGAATCGGTCACGAGTTCCCCCTTCGTTATGATCATCCGGGCTTGCAATGCGCCATCTTAACCCGGGCGCAAACCCCGCCCCCAGACTGCCAGGCCGCGCCTCGAAGTGAACGAGACATCACCGCTTGCCCGTACGCCTCTTCCCTCTCGCGGCGCGCGAGGTGGCCTCCCGCAGGCGGTCCGCGAAGGGCTCACGGCGGCACGCCTGCTCCATCCGCCACAAGGCTTCGAAGAGGCCGGGAGCCGCTTCGTCCATCAAAGCCTGGGCGGTCTCACTCATCCGCGGCAATACCTTACGGAGCTGTCGTACCTCGGCCACACCCTTGGCGGTCAGCGCGACCACCGTGCGCCGCCGGTCAGCCGTGTCGGTGCGGGTCTTCGCGAAACCGTCAGCCCGCAGCTGCTTGATCCAGGTGATCACCAGCGGATGCGATTGGTGCAGCAACTTGGCGACTTCGACTACGCCCATAGGCCCGTGTTCGTCGAGAGCCAACAACGTAGATCTGATGCGCGGCGATGAAGTCAGTCCTGCCTCGGGACCCCATTCCTCGGCGCCGCGCAGGAGTTCTTCCGAAATCCGTCTGAGCAAGGCCGGAAGGAAGGCCGGCCCCTGCCTGCGGATGAAATCTTCACTCACTCCTGCCCTCTCGTCCGCTCGCATGGATAGACCCCCCAGGAACAGCGCGAGACCACTCGGCTTGATTGTGGTGTGGAATTATGTAAGAGTTTACCTAATTTCCGATCCGCGGGATATCCCCATGCGACTTTCGTCTCTGTCCACGCTGCTCCTGCTCGCACCCTTGACCCTGGCGGCATCGGCTGCCGCGGCGCCCCAAGGCCGGGGCGCCGATTGCGCGGTCGGTATCTACCAACTGGCGGATGGCAGCAAGCTGGACGTGGGCCTGAGCAGCGACAAGCATCTGCGCTGGCGCAAGGAAGACGGCACCACGGGCCTGCTGACCCAGGACCGGGAGCAGGAGTGGACCAGCAGCCTGGGGTGGACGGACCGGCCGGATGGCAAGCGCGTCTCGTTCGATTGCGCCGCAGGCAGCGTCGGTTTCGCCGGGGCGTCCGGTAAGCGGATCCCGCTGCAGGCGACCGACGTCACTTTCCAGGGGGCTGGCGTGCAGCTGGCCGGGCGGCTGGTGATGCCGCCGGGCGCGGCTCGCGTGCCGATCGTGGTGTTGATACATGGTTCGGAAGACGAGTCAGCGCTGGACTTCTATTCCCTGCAACGGCAGTTCCCCGCCGATGGCATCGGCGTATTCGTCTACGACAAGCGGGGCACCGGGAAATCGGAGGGAAGCTATACGCAAAACTTCCTGCTACTGGCCGATGACGCGATCGCGGCGGTGGAAGAAGCCAAGCACCTCGCCGGCGCGCGCGCCGGCCGCGTCGGCTACCAGGGCGGCAGCGAGGGCGGCTGGGTCGCGCCGCTGGCGGCGAAGATGGCACCCGTGGATTTCGTAATCGTCGGTTTCGGCCTGGCGGTGTCGCCGCTGGACGAGGACCGGGAAGCGATCGAGTACGACATGCGCGCCCAAGGCTACGGGCCGGACGTGATGGCCAAAGCGATGCAGATCGCCGACGCCTCCGCGGCGATACTGCTCAGCAATTTCCGTACGGGCTTTGAGCAGCTGGACAAGCTCAAGGTCCAATACGGCAAGGAACCCTGGTTCAAGCACAT
>DASXYJ010000006.1:0-3809 GCA_036502565.1 Gammaproteobacteria bacterium | reverse complement strand
CTGCTGAACACGCCAGTCACCGAGGGCACCGGCGTGTGCTCGTCGGTCTCGAGCTTGACGCGGATGCGCTGGTTGAGCTTGAGGCTGAGCAGATGATAGACGACATCGAAGCGGTGCTCGCGGTCGGGATAATCGACGCCGCACACATCCATCAGCTGCTTGAACAGGCATTTCGCATCGTCGCGCAGGAAGGTGAGCACCGGCACGACGGCGTCGGCGCGCACGGTGATGGTCAGCTCGCCCTGCAGATCCTCGGCCCGCTCGACGGCGCCGGGGAGGCTTGCCAGGATGTGCTGGCCGAGTTCTTGCGGAGGAAGCTTCATGGCCGGCCCTAGCGCGCGAATGTCGAGGTGCGCCTGATCTTCTTCTGCAGCTGCAGAATGCCGTAGAGCAGCGCTTCGGCGGTCGGCGGGCAGCCCGGTACATAGATGTCGACCGGGACGATACGGTCGCAGCCGCGCACCACCGAGTAGGAATAATGGTAGTAGCCGCCGCCGTTGGCGCAGGAACCCATGGAGATCACCCAGCGCGGCTCGGCCATCTGGTCATAGACCTTGCGCAGCGCCGGCGCCATCTTGTTCACCAGAGTGCCGGCCACGATCATCACGTCGGACTGGCGCGGGCTCGGGCGGAAGATCACGCCGAAGCGGTCCAGGTCATAGCGCGCCGCGCCGGCGTGCATCATCTCCACGGCGCAGCAGGCCAGGCCGAAAGTCATGGGCCAGAGCGAGCCGGTGCGCGCCCAGTTCACGAGCTGGTCCACCTGGGCGGTGGCGAAGCCCTTCTGCTGCACGCCCTCTACTCCCACTCCAGCGCTCCCTTCTTCCACTCATAGATGAAGCCGACCACCAGGATGCCCAGGAACAGCATCATGGCCAGGAAGCCGAACATGCCGATGCCGTGCAGCGACACGGCCCAGGGGAACAGGAAGGCGATCTCGAGATCGAAGATGATGAACAGGATGGCGACGAGGTAGTAGCGCACGTCGAACTTCATGCGCGTGTCCTCGAAGGGGTCGAAGCCGCACTCGTAGGGCGACTCCTTCTCGGCATCGGGCTTGCGGTTGCCGAGCAGGCTGCTGGCGACGAAGCCGGCGCCGAGCAGGACTCCGCCGAAGGCGAGGCCGCCGATGAGGAAGATCAGGATCGGGACGTAATTCTCGAGCATGCTCTCCATCCTGAGGGTGAGGGCGGGGCCCGATCAGACCGGGCAAGTCCGCCGCGGCCCGCCGGGGGGCCGCTAGGCATCTCTATATATACGAAAGTCTGGTGCCGACGAGAGGACTCGAACCTCCACGGATTTCTCCACTACCACCTCAAAGTAGCGTGTCTACCAATTCCACCACGTCGGCGGTCAGACCTTCCAGGGGAGTACCGTCGGCGGCTCCCACAAAGCCCGCAGATTTTAACGTATCGGCGGCACCAAAAGCGATGCCGGACTCAGCGATCAGTGCTTGGTCGAAGCGGCCGGTGCGGGGACGACGGCGGTGACCGCCGGTTTCGCGGTGGTGGCTGCCGGGGCTGCCTGCTGCTGGGTCGCCTGCGCCACCACGCTCTTGGACACCGCGGTGTTGTGTCGGGCCAGGTAGGCCATGCCGAGCGCCAGCGCGAAGAACAGCGTGGCGAGGATGCCGGTAGCGCGGCTGAGGAAGTTGGCGGAACCGGCCGCGCCGAACACGGTGCCGGAAGCGCCGCTGCCGAAGGCAGCGCCGGCATCGGCACCCTTGCCCTGCTGCAGCAGGATGAGGCCGATCAGGAGCACGGCCACGATGATGAGGACGATGGTCAGGATGTTGTAAAGCATGGGATGACTCTGGAGATGTATCGGTCGTTTCTGGATCAGGCCGTGCAGATGGCCAGGAACTCCGCCGCATCCAGCGAAGCACCCCCCACCAACCCGCCGTCGATGTCCGGCATGCGGAACAGTTCCGCCGCGTTGGAAGCCTTGACGCTGCCTCCATATAAGAGGCGCGTGGCGGCGGCTATTTTAGCATCCTCGGCCGCCAACAGGCCGCGGATCAGGGCGTGTACTTCCTGGGCCTGGTCGGACTTGGCGGTACGGCCGGTGCCGATGGCCCAGACCGGCTCGTAGGCCACCACGGCCTTCTCGAAGGCGGCGATGCCGGCCGCGTCGAGCACCGCCTTCAACTGGCGGCTCACCACCGCCGGGGTGGTGCCGGCTTCGCGTTCCGTCAGGGTCTCGCCCACGCAGAGGATGGGGGTCAGGCCCGCCTTCTGCGCAGCCATGAACTTGCGGGCCACCAGGGCGTCCGAATCACCGAACAGCGCACGGCGCTCCGAGTGCCCCACGATCACGTAGCGGCAGTCGAAATCCTTGAGCATCGCGCCCGACACTTCGCCGGTGAAGGCGCCGTTGTCCTCGGCGCAGAGGTCCTGCGCGCCCAGCGACACGTTGCCGCCCTTCAGCACCCGGGCCACATCGGCCAGGTACACGAACGGAGGACACAGGAGCACTTCGGCACCGGCGCGATCAGGCCCCTGCTGGATGGCGTCGGCGAGCTTCACCGCGCTGTCGCGGCTGCCGTTCATCTTCCAGTTGCCGGCCACCAGGCGCTGGCGCATATGGATACCCCTAAAAGGAATGGAGGCCCGGAGGGCCTCGGCGCGCGCGCACTTTACTGGCGCGGGGGGCGAAAATCAAATACGGACGGGGACTTAGATGCCGGCGGCGGCTCGTACGGCGGCGGCGATGTCCTCCGCCAGGGCGTCCACGGTGGCGGCCTCCTCCCCCTCCACCATCACCCGCACCACGGGTTCGGTGCCGGAGGCGCGCAGCAGCACCCGACCCCGGCCATCCAGCTTCTTCTCCACGGAACTGACCGCGGCCCGCACTCCGGCGGTCTGCAGGTCCACCTTGGCGGGGGTCTTCACGTTCACCAGCACCTGCGGATACTTCTTCACCGGCGCCCGGGCATCCGCCAGGGTCTGG
Source organism: Gammaproteobacteria bacterium (assembly GCA_036502565.1). Classification (GTDB taxonomy): domain Bacteria; phylum Pseudomonadota; class Gammaproteobacteria; order Natronospirales; family REEB76; genus DASUBN01. Next base: position 860 of record DASXYJ010000006.1, on the reverse strand, counting down.
CCGGAGACGTGCAGCGCCTGCAGCACCTGCAGGGCCGCCACGATGCCGTCGCCGGTGGTGACCCGGTCCAGGCACACGATATGGCCCGAGTTCTCGCCGCCCAAGATGCCGTGCTGCTCCTCCATCATGGCGAGAACGTAGCGGTCGCCCACGGCGGCGCGCTTGAACGCCACGCCTTCGGCGGCAAGCGCCTGCTCCAACCCTAAGTTGCTCATGAGCGTGCCCACCACCGGACCCTTGAGCTTGCCCTCGGCCTTGCGGGACATGGCGATGATGTAGAGCAACTCGTCGCCGTCCACGATGCCGCCCTTGTGATCCACCATCATCAGGCGGTCGCCGTCGCCGTCGAAGGCGATGCCGAAGTCCGCGTTGAGGTCCAGCACCTTCTTGCGCAGGACCTCGGGATGCGTCGAGCCGGCATCCTCGTTGATGTTGAAGCCGTCCGGGTTCACGCCGATGCACGTGATCTTGGCGCCGAGATCCTCGAACACACCCGGCGCGACCTTGTAGGTGGCGCCGTGGGCGCAATCGAGCACCACCTTCATCCCCGCCAGCTTCAGGCCGTAGGGCACCGTGGACTTGCAGAACTCCACGTAACGGGCGCCGGCGTCGGCGATGCGCTTGGCGTTGCCGAGCTGGTGGGAATCGACGGTCTCGAAGGGCCGATCCAGTTCCTCCTCGATGGCGAGCTCCACCGCATCCGGGAGCTTGCGGCCGTCGCCAGAGAAGAACTTGATGCCGTTGTCGTAATACGGATTGTGGGAGGCACTGATGACGATGCCCGCCTCCGCGCCCAGGCTGCGGGTGAGGTAGGCGATGGCCGGGGTCGGCACGGGGCCCAAGAGCCGCGTGTTCACGCC
>DASXYJ010000005.1:0-3114 GCA_036502565.1 Gammaproteobacteria bacterium | reverse complement strand
GGGGTTCGAGCAGGCGCGGAAGTCAGATGTGAATTCACATATCCACAAGCTCACGGATCTCTGGGAACGCGCCGTCTAAGCGACGAACACTGTCCGTCACGCTGTTATGTAATCAGCGTCATCTCCCTGCCGTGAAAGCTTCAACAAAGGAGAACCGCGCTGCAACGTCGCGGGCGCATGGTGCTGGGGCTCCATCCATCCCAACGGAGAACCCCCATGTCATACGTACGGACACTGCGACACTGCATCGTCGCCGCGCTCGCCACTACCGCCGTCCTGGGCTGCGCCAGCGCGCAGGCCAATCCCCACGGCGACCCGGCCTCCGCCTTCCCCACCACCACGCCCATCAAGCACCTGGTGGTGATCTTCCAGGAGAACGTCTCCTTCGACCATTACTTCGGCACCTATCCGCTGGCCGCCAATCCCGCCGGCGAGCCGGCCTTCCAGGCACGCCGCGACACGCCCGCGGTGAACGGTCTCACCGCCTTCCTGCTGCAGCACAATCCCAACAGCGCCAACCCGCAGCGCATCGACCGCTCCCAGCCGCTGACCTGCGACCAGGACCACGTCTATAGCGCCGAGCAGAAGGCCTTCGACGGCGGCCTGATGGACAAGTTCGTGCAGTTCACGGACGTGGAGTCCTGCGCCGCGCCCGACGTGAGCTTGCCCGGCCCTGTGATGGACTACTACGACGGCAACACCGTCACCGCGCTGTGGAACTACGCCCAGGCCTTCGCCATGAGCGACAACTCCTACGGCACGACCTTCGGCCCCTCCACCCCCGGCGCGCTCAACCTGGTCGCCGGCCAGACCCACGGCGCGACGCCGGTCTCGGTGCCGGGCAGCGTGGTGGCAGGCACCATCATCGGCGATCCGAACCCGGCGCTGGATGACTGCTCTAGCCCAAGTGCCAACAACGTGGTGATGAGCGGCCAGAACATCGGCGACCTGCTCAACACCCGCGGCGTGAGCTGGGGCTGGTTCCAGGGCGGTTTCCGTCCCACCGCCGTGAACGCCGGCAAGGCCGTGTGCGGCGCGGTCACCGCCAACGTGGGCGGTGCCAGCATCGTGGACTACAGCCCGCATCACCAGCCGTTCATGTACTACGCCTCCACCTCCAACCCGCACCACCTGCTGCCCAGCTCCACCGCCGCCATCGGCACCGCCACAGACCAGGCCAACCACCAGTACGACCTGCAGGACTTCTGGGCCGCGGCCCAAGCCGGTAACCTCCCGGCGGTGAGCTTCCTCAAGGCCAAGGAGGCCCAGGACGGCCACGCCGGCTACTCCGACCCGCTGGACGAGCAGCAGTTCCTGGTGGACACCATCAACCGCTTGGAGAAACTGCCGAGCTGGTCTTCGACGGCGGTGGTCATCGCCTATGACGACTCCGACGGCTGGTACGACCACGTACTGGGCCCGATCGTGAGCCAGTCCGCGGACCCGGCCAACGACGCGCTGGCCGGCGCCGGCCTGTGCGGCGCCAACGCCAGCGGCAGCTACCAGGACCGCTGCGGCCACGGCCCGCGCCTGCCGCTGCTGGTGGTGTCGCCCTGGGCGCGCGAGGACTTCGTGGACCACTCGGTCACCAACCAGTCCTCGATCCTGCGCTTCATCGAGGACAACTGGCAGACCGGCCAGCTCGGCGATGACTCCTTCGACGCCAAGTCCGCGAGCCTCACGGCCATGTTCGACTTCGGCCATCACGAGGAGGAGCCGCGCGTGTTGTTCCTGGACCCGACCACGGGTCTGCGCGTGGATGACGGACACCGTGACGGCGACGCCCGCCGCCACTGATCAGCATCGAGGAACGAGAACGGAGAGCCCCGGCCGCAAGGCCGGGGTCTTTCTTTCAGGCGACCAGGAGGTCCCAGCCCACGAGGACGTCTTCAGTCTTGAAAGGCCGCACCTTCACGCTATCGAAGCCACAGGACCGGAACAGCCGCCCGATGCGGTGGGCGCGGGTCTCATCCACCGCCAGGGCGCAGGCGCCGCGCATGCGGGTCTCGGCGGCGCGCATCTCCCCTTCCACCTGGTCCAGGTGCGCGATGATGTCCGCGTAACTCATGCGCCGGCGCTGCTCCCAGCAGGCGGCGATGAGCTGCAATATCTGGTCGACTGCCTTGGGGTTGGGTGTACCCAGGTTCCAGCCCGCTATCCGCTCCACCGTCTCGGCGTAGCGCTGCTGGCTATCCATCGCCAGCATGGCGGCGTGCACCACGTCGCGCTTCAGGGCCGTCTCCTGGGTGAAGGCCACCTCGAACATCTCGCGCGCATGGTTCAGCAGCTGGAACTCGTCCAGCAGCTTGCGGATGGCCTCGATGCGGCCCCGGCATTGGGCATGGGCTGCGCCGCCCAGCGCGTGGAACATGAACCGCGCCCGGCCGCCGGGCTTCAGGATGCGCCGCAGCTCGGCGATGCCGGAGGACGTGGTGCCGTCGTCCGGCGGTGCCCACTGGGCGCTCACGGCGTCGAAGTAACCGTCCTCGAAGGGCGTGCTCTGGTCGTAGCGCCGCGAGTAGAGACGGATGCCATCCAACACAAGCGGCCCGGCGTTGAAGGTGGAAGCCTGATCGAGGCTGTGCACCTCGAAGCCACGGCTGCGGCTGCGCGACACCTCCTGGGCGATGAGGGCCACGGCGCCGATGCCAGCGGCCACGTCCAGGAGGCGCGCGCCTACCGGCAGCGCGCGGAAATACTCACGCCAGCTGTCGTGCACCCCCTGGCTGTGCCCTAAATCCGGCGCCGCCGGGGCGAAGCCCGGCGTCAGCTCCGCGGCACGGCGACGCGGCACGAGTTCCCCGGCTGGGGGTTGGGTCTGGATGGCCAAGTCTTGGTTTTGCATCAGGGCTGGGGAATCCCGTACGTAGTGACGGGATAGACGCCCTAGGTTAGGTGAGAGTTCCGGTATCCGCTCGGATTTATTTGTAACGAGTTGTAAGTGTCCGGGGAACGCCCGGAGGGCTAACCGGGAGGTGTCCGTTGCTCGCCTGCGGACACTCGTGCTGACGCGGAACTTTCAAATGGTCATCACAGAGATGTAACGCGCGGACGCCAAGATGCGTCCGCTGTTCCCCCGAGTTGCCCGGATCCTTAAAACCGATCCGGGCGTTT
>DASXYJ010000004.1:0-14675 GCA_036502565.1 Gammaproteobacteria bacterium | reverse complement strand
TGGGACAAGCGCTACATCACCCTGGCGCCGGTAGCCACCATCCTGGGCGTGGCTTTCAAAGCCTACGACCCTGATCACTTGCTGGGCGAGAAAGAAGACCTCGGCATCACCCTCGGCCTCATCCCGACCAACCTGCCTGGTATCGAGATCGGCACGCGCCACAACCCGCTGAACGCGGCCTTCATGAATGGCCCGACCCGCGGCAAGGATGTATTCATCCCCTTCGACTGCCTCATCGGCGGCACGGAGTACATCGGCAAGGGCTGGATGATGCTGATGAACTGCCTGTCGGTGGGTCGCGCCATCTCCCTGCCGGCCCTCGGCACCGGTGCCGGCAAACATGCGAGCCGCGTCACCGGCGCCTACGGCCGTGTGCGCAAGCAGTTCCGCGTGCCCATCGGCAAGTTCGAGGGGGTCGAGGAAGCCTTGGCCCGCATCGGCGGCCTCACCTACCGCATGGATGCGGCGCGCCGCCTCACCGCCGGCGCCCTCGATCGCGGCGAGAAGCCCTCGGTGCTCTCCGCCATCCTCAAATACCACTGCACCGAAGGCATGCGCCAGGTGTTGGGCGACGCCATGGATGTGCACGGCGGCCGCGGCGTGATGATGGGTCCCCGTAACTACATCGCACGCGGCTATCAGGCCGTGCCGGTGAGCATCACCGTGGAAGGCGCCAACATCCTGACCCGCAGCATGATCATCTTCGGCCAAGGCGCCATCCGCGCCCATCCCTACCTGCTGAAGGAGATGGAGGCGGCATCCAGCGACGACCATGCCAAGGCCTCCGTGGAGTTCGACAAGGCGCTCTTCGCCCACATCGGCTTCACCATCAGCAACGCCGCGCGTTCACTGTTCCTGGGCCTGACCGGCGCCCTGTTCGCACCGGCACCGGTGAGCGGCCCCACGGCCCGCTACTACCGGCAGCTCACGCGCATGAGCGCTGCCTTCACCTTCGTCGCTGACGTGGGCCTGCTCATGCTGGGCGGCGAGATGAAACGCAAAGAGAAGCTCTCGGCGCGCTACGGAGACATGCTTAGCCACCTGTATCTGGCTTCCGCCGCGCTCAAGCAGTACGAGGAGCAGGGCCGCCCTGAAGCCGACCTGCCGTTGGTGGAATGGGGCTGTCAGGACTCGCTATACGCCATGCAGCAGGCCCTTGAGGGCCTGCTGCGCAACTTCCCGTCGCGCCCCATGGCCTGGCTCATGCGTGTGCTGGTTATGCCGGTGGGTCGCCCTTACGCGCCGCCCAGCGACAGGCTCGGCCACAAGGTAGCGAGCCTGCTGCTGCAACCCTCCGATGCGCGAGACCGGCTCACCCGCAACGCCTTCACCTCCCAGGATCCCCAGGATCCGGTGGGCCGCATGGAACACGCCATGAAGCAGACGCTGGCGGCGGAGCCTGTAGAAGAGAAGCTACAGGCAGGCCTGAAGAAGCGCCTGACGCCCGCCAACTACCTCAAGTTGGTGGATGACGGGGCGAAGAAGGGTGTGCTCAGTGCCGAGGAAGCCAAATTGCTGAGCGATACCCACGCGGTGGTGCGGGATGCCATCGACGTGGATGAGTTCGGACAGATGCGGGGCGAATGACCCCAGGTAGATGGAAGCCCGCCTCGCAAGAGGCGGGCTTTTTTTCGTCTAGATTTCCAGGTCCGGCGAGCCGCGCAGCAGGCGGTCCACCTGGTCCGCCGGCAGCGGCGGGCTGAACAGGAAGCCCTGCATCAGGTGGCAGCCTTCAGCCGCCAGCTGCTTCATCTGCTGGATGGTCTCCACACCCTCGGCGATCACCCGGAACTTCAGGCGATCCGCCAGAGTCAGGATCACCCGGGCGATGGCCGCGTCGTATTCGTTGGTGGCGATGCCCTGCACGAAGGCCCGGTCGATCTTGATGATGTCCACCGGCAGATGCTTGATGTACATCAGCGAGGAATGGCCGGTGCCGAAGTCGTCCAGGGCGATGCGCACACCCAGGGACTTCAAGTCCTCCAGGATGCGGATGCTGGCCTTGACGTCCTGCATGATCAGGCTCTCGGTGATCTCGAACTGCAGCGCCGAAGGCGGCAGGCCCGAGGCCAGGAGCGCGTCCTCCACCACCCGTTTCAGGTTCTGCATGGTGAACTGGCGCACCGAGAGGTTCACCGCCACGTGCAGCCGGTTGGCGCGGGAAGACTTGTACCAGATGCCGGTCTGACGACAGGCTTCTTCCAGGACCCATTGTCCCAACGGGACGATCAGTCCGGTCTCCTCGGCGAGCTGGATGAACTCGCCCGGCGGCACCAGGCCCAGTTCCGGGTCCTGCCAGCGCACCAGCGCCTCCACGCCCACCACGCCGCCTTCCTTGATGTCGAATTGCGGCTGGTAGTGCAGCACCATCTCGTTGTTCTTGAGGGCCCGGCGCAGCGCGTTCTCGCTGGAGAGCCGCTGCATCGCCTTGGCGTGCATGTCCTGGGTAAAGAACTGGTAGTTGTTGCGACCGCGATCCTTGGCCTTGTACATGGCGCTGTCGGCGTTCTGCAGCAGGGCCTGCACGGTGGTGCCATCGCTGGGGTACATGCTCACGCCGATGCTGGCGCCGAGGTTCACCTCAGTGCCTTCCAGGAGCATCGACTCGGACAACGAAGCCAGGATGCGCTCGCAGGTGAGCGTCACGGCTTGGGGCTCGTTGCAGTCCTCGATGATCACCGTGAACTCGTCGCCGCCGAGCCGCGCCACCGTATCCGAGGTGCGCACGCACTCCAGCAGGCGCTGGCCGATCTGATAGAGCAGCTGGTCGCCCACGTTGTGGCCCAGCGAATCGTTCACGCTCTTGAACCGGTCCACGTCGATGAACAGCAGCGCCATGGGCTTGCGCGAGCGGCGGGCCCGGGCCAGGGACTGCTCCATGCGGTCCAGGAACAAGGTACGGTTCGGCAGGCCGGTGAGGTGATCGTAGTTGGCCAGCCGCCGCATCTCTTCTTCCGCCTGTTTGCGGTCGGCAGCAGAAAGCGCCAGGGCCATGAAGTCCGCGAGCGCGCTCGCGTAGTTGATCTCTTCGGCGGTCCAGGGGCGCACGCCGCCCATCCATTCGTGGAACACCACGCCGCGGACCTTGTAGCCGTGCCGGAACGGCACCACCAGCACCGAGGTGGTGTTGTTCGGCTTGAAATAGTGGTGATAGACCTTGCTCAGGCCCTCGTCACGCTGGATGTCCGGCACCGGGACCGCGCGGCTCTGCTGCAGGTCCTCGAACAGCTGCGCACACTCGTCTTTCTCGATGTTGGCGCGGGACTGGGTGGAATGCTCGCCACGCTCGTAGACATGCACGCAGCGCATGGCGGTACCGATGGAGTTCATCAGCCAGATGCTGATGCGCTCGCATTGGGTGGCCTGGGTGGAGCGCGAGCTGATGACCTCGAAGGCCGCCCGCAGGTCGCCGGTGGAGATGCTCGGATCGCGGGTCAGCTCATAGAGCTGCGAATCCTTGTAGCGGGTCTTCTCTTCCTCGCGCTTGAGACGGGTCTCGAGGCGGGTGCGCTGGTTGACCTCGTTGTCGAGTTCCTCGGCGACGCCCTCGTAGGAGAGCTTGATGCGCAGGCGGTCGGCGATCTCCGCCTGCTGGGTACGCGCGATGAGGCAGAGCCCCACCATCACCACCGCGCTCACCACCACCACGGCGAAACCCACGTAGCCCGGCTCCAAGGCCAGGCGCACATCGATGGGCAGGAACAGCATGGCGAGGTAGGCGACGTAGAAGTAGATGTTGCCCGCCAGCATCATGGCCGGCAGCGCACCCATCGTCACCAGCAATACCAGCAGCGTCACCTGATGCTGCATGGAGTCGGCGTGGAACATCATCCAGCCGGCGCTGCCCCAGACGATGCCGAGCAGGATGGTCAGTGCGAGGAAGAGCTTCTGCCAATGGGCTGCGGTGGTGATGGAATCGATGTCACCTTCGGTGCGCCAACTCAACCAGATGCGGATACCGCTGACGAAAGCCATACAGGCGAGCCAGGCCAGCATCACCGTGTGGTTGATCTCGGGCCAAAACGCCACCGCTGCCAGCGTGGCGGCGCAGATCACGGCGACGTCGGTCCAGCGACCGAACTTTCGAAGCGCGTTGACCCGGGCCAGCTGCACATGCTGGTCGAAGGACATGAATTTACGGACAGGCTGCTCTGCCGCCACCCTGATGCTCCAACCCCTGAAACCTAGTGTGCCGTACGACTGGCCCTGCACCAGCACCCCTTCAGCACATAATCTTAATCAGATTATGTCATGTTGAGACGATAAATCCAGTCTTTATAAATACTTAGCATACTAACTAGATGGCAAGATCCACGAGACCCCGAAGCAGGCGGTCGCATTCCTCTTCAGCCAGGGGCGGGCTGAACAAGTAGCCCTGCATGACGCGGCAGCCCTGCGCCTTGAGGCTCTGCATCTGCGCGACCGTCTCCACGCCTTCGGCGATGACTTCCAGCTTCAGGCTCTGCCCCAGGGAGATGACGGTCCGGGCGATGGCCTCGTCATATTGGCTCTTGTTCACCACTTCCACGAACTCCCGGTCGATCTTCAATACGTCCACCGGAAGACGTTTCAGATACAGCAGCGAGGAATGACCGGTGCCGAAGTCATCCAGGGCGATGCGCACTCCCAGCACCTTGAGCTGCTCCAGCACCCCGATGTTGTTCTCTACGTCCCGCATGATGGTGCTCTCGGTGATCTCCAGTTGCAGCGCCGAGGGCGGCAATTGCGACTCCTGCAGTGCGCCCCGTACCACGTCCACCAGGTTCTTCATGGCGAACTGCCGCACCGAGAGGTTCACGGCGATGTGGAAAGGCCGCCCGTTGGCCGCGTCGTACCACTGCCGCGCCTGCCGGCAGGCCTGCTCCAGGACCCACTGGCCGAGAGGCACGATCAATCCGGTCTCCTCCGCCAAGGGGATGAACTCGCCAGGCCAGATCAGGCCCAGCTCAGGGTCATGCCAGCGGACTAAGGCCTCCAGGCCCACGATCCCGCCCCGCTCCAGGTCGAACTGAGGCTGGTAGTGCAGCACCATCTCGGTGCGCTGCAAGGCCTTGCGCAAGGCGTTCTCACGCGAGATATGCAACATCGCCCGCGCGTGCATGTCCTGGGTGAAGAACTGGTAGTTGTTGCGGCCGCGGTCCTTGGCCTTGTACATGGCGCTGTCTGCGTTCTGCAGCAACAGGTCGCCGTCCTCGCCGTCGCCGGGAAACAGGCTGATGCCGATGCTGCAGGTCAGGTTCACATCGGTCTGTCCCAGTGGGATCGGCTCAACCACCGCCGCCAGGATGCGCTCGCAGACCATGGTGATGAACTCCGCGTCCTGGCAGTTCTCCAGGATCACCGTGAACTCATCGCCGCCGAGCCGTGCCACGGTGTCCGAAGCCCGCACGCAGGCCAGCAGGCGCTTGCCGATGGAGCGCAGCACCAGATCGCCGGCATGATGGCCCAGGGAATCGTTGATGCTCTTGAAGCGGTCCACGTCGATGAACAGCAGTGCCACTCGTTGGCGCGCACGACGTGCCTTCGCCAGCGCCTGGGACAGGCGGTCCAGGAACAGCGAACGGTTCGGCAGGCCCGTGAGCCGGTCGTAGTTCGCCATCTCCCGCAGTTTGTCCTCGGCGTTGCGGCGGTCGTTGGACGTGATGCCCAGGGACACGAAATCCGCCAGGGAACTGGCGAAACTCGCCTCGTCCCGGGTCCACTCCCGGGTCCCGCCCTGGTATTCGTGGGTGATGATGCCGCGCACCTTGTTGCCCTGGCGGAACGGCGCCACCAGCAACGCGGTCACCCCGTTCGGCCGCAGGTATTCCTGCCGCAGTTCGGCGATCCGCGCATCGGTGGCCACATCGCTGACGGCGTAAGTACGCGTCTCATGGATGGAATGGAACAGCGTCGGGCTGCGCCGTTTGTCGATGATGTCGCCCTCGCCCTGGCTGTGCTTGCCATGGCTATAGACGTGCATGCAGCGTAGCGATGTCCCGCCCTCGTCCAGGAACCAGACGCAGATGCGCCTGCAGTTCAAGGCCTGTGATGCCTTCTCGCTGATGACGGTCAAGGCGCCCTTGATGTCGCCGCCGGAGATGCTGGATTCGCGGGCCAGATCCAACAGCGACTGGCTCTGTCGCCGCATGCGCTCCTCGCCCTCCCGCAGCCGGGTCTCCACGCGGGTGCGCTCCGAGACCTGGCCGGTGAGTTCCTCCACTATCGTCGCGTAGGAGAAGCGCAGGTTCAGGCCTTCCACCAAGCGAGCGTTCACCGCCCGTGCCACGGCGCAGAGCAATCCCGCCACCGCCACCAGCAACGCGATGATAGTCAGCGACACACGATCCGCGGCGACCAGCATCCGCAGCATGCTCGGCAGGAGCACCAGCGCCACGAACAGGAAATACTGGATCAGGCTCGGGCTGAGCAGCGGCAGCGCTATCGCCGCCACTCCCGCCATCAACACCGCAGGCAAGGCCCCCGCATCCCAACTGCCGGGGACCAGTAATGCCGCACCGAGGAGCCCCCACCCCGCCGCCAGCCACAGCGTGGTCGCCAGGGACAGGGTCTGCCAGGTCTTCGCCTGCTCCACCGGGATGACCCGGCGCCGGAACATCAATCCGGCGGCAGCCCGCGTCAGCGCGGCGACCCCCATGCCTGCCGCGCACCAGGCACAGACGAGGCCTTTCGGTTCGCTCCAGAACAACAGGAAGAACATCAGTGCGGCGAGCACGCTCGGCCAATCCGCGGCCCAGCCATAGCGATACAGCAGGTTGGCCTGCTCGGCCTTCACCTGACGCGCGACTTCTTCGTTCTGTATCTCGGGACAGACCGCCGTAGTGATTGGCACGTCCGCAGCCTCGTCGCTAGCCCCAAAAAAAAGGTCCGCTCGGGAACCCACCCTTTACGTCCGACCCTGGACGCCTCGAAATCCCTACCCGCGACACGATATTAGTTAACTTAACGTCCCCGCGCCACCAGGTGTTTTCTCGCAGGTATTTGCCGGAGTGATTTTCGTGTTTGAAAAGATAAAGATTTACCCCGAGCGCGGCGGTGAGGCGAATATCTCGGCAGCGTGGAGTGGCGCGATGGAACGTAGCGTCACCACTATCAAAAACGTAAAGAGGGATCTTGCATGTCTTTCCAACCCAAAGTCTTCCGCGTGCTGCTGGCTGCGGCGCTCTCCCTGGCCTTAGGGCTCTCCGCCTGCGGCGGCGGTGGTTCCGACTCCGGTACGCTGCCGCCCGGAGGGAGCAGCTCCAACGGCACCGACTGCACCCAACCCACCAGTAGCGATGTGGACGGCTGCGCTTACGTCGCCCTCAGCGACGAGACCGGCGACTACCTGACCTACACGGTGAAGGTCGCAGACATCGTCCTCACGCGTCGCGATGGCACCACCGTGAGTCTCGTCCCCAGCAAGACCACCGTCGACTTCGCGCAGTACACCAGCCTCAGCGAGTTCCTCTCGCTGAACGCGGTGCCGGCAGGCGACTACGTCAGCGGCGTCATCACCTTGGATTACTCGGGCGCCACCATCGAAGCCCAGGATTCGAGCGGTAACGCCGTCAAGCTCAAACCGGTGGATAGCAGCGGCAAGGCGCTCGGCACCGTCGACCTCACCATCACGCTGGATAGCGACCATCCGCTGGGCCTGTTCCCCGGCGAGGCCCACGTGCTGGGCATCGATTTCGACCTGGATGCCTCCAACACCATCAACTCGAATGGCACCGTCACCGTCGATCCCTTCCTGACGGCCTCGGTCGATACCGCATCTTCCCAGACGGCGGTGCGCGGCCCCCTCTCCTCGACGAGCGCGGGCAACGACACCTTCATGCTGGGGCTGCATCCGTTCCAGTCGTCCTCGGGTGACTACGGCAAAGTCATCGTCTACGGCAGCAGTTCCACCACCTATGTGGTGAACCAGAAGATCTTCACCGGTGCCGCCGGTGTCACAGCCCTCCAGGCCGCCGGTACCGACACAGCAGTGCTCGCCAAGGGCAGCTTCAACTTCAACAATCACCACTTCACAGCCACCCAGGTCCTCGCCGGCTCCAGCGTAGCGGGTGGTACCAAGGATGCTGTGGAGGGCGTAGTGACCGCGCGTAACGGCAACACCCTGACAGTGCGGGGCGCTTCCCTGTACCGCCAGGACTCCTCCGTGAGCTTCCATGACACGGCCACCGTGGACCTGGCCAGCAGCACGCTGGTGCGCCGTTCCGACAAGCCGAGGACCACCCTGGGCATCAACGCCATCTCCGTCGGCCAGCGGGTGCTGGTGTTCGGCGACTTCGGCAGCTCCTCCTCCACTACGCTGAACGCCAGCAGCGGCTTCGCCCTGATGGAATTCACCGACATCGACGGCTCTGTGAACTCCCTCGTCGACAACGGCATGCACTCCAGCATCAACCTCAATCTGACGTCGATCGCCGGCCGACCCATCTCGCTATTCGACTTCACCGGCACCAGCACGGACACGACCGTCTATCAGGTCTCCCTGCCCTGCAGCTGCCTCAACACGGGTGTGAACATCAACGATCCCGTCACCGTGTCAGGCTTCCCCAGCTCCTTCGGCACCGCCCCGCCCGACGCCAGCGCCACGGCGCTCACCGACTTCGGCTTGGCGGACTCGGTGCTGAGCGCGACTTGGAGCGGCAACGGCACCAGCAATGCCTTCACGGCCATCGACCCCAACAGCGGCATCGTGGTGGACCTCTCCAGCTCACCGACGGTGCACCAGCTCCGCGAAGGCGGCCAAGTCACCGATCTCGGCAGCCTACCTGCCGTGCCCGCGGTGGCCAGCAGGTCGCTCGGCGTCTATGCCATCCTCAAGGGTGGCAACGTGCAGGTGTATCTGAAGTTCTCCAACTTCGTATCGGCGCTGCAGTCAGACCTGTCGGGCGGAGCCAAGGTCAAGGGCTTCTTCGCCGTAGGTGGGTACGACTCTCCGGATGACCTGCTCAACACCACCAGCGTGGCGGTGGTCCTCCGCTAATCCTGACGTACGCATGAAACGAGACGGCCCGCTTGCGCGGGCCGTCTTTTTTTGAAATCCAGGTCCCTCAGGGCTGCCCGCCCTTCTCCGCAGCGAAGGCCAGCACCGTCCCCTGGATATCGCTCTGCAGGCACTGCGCCACCTGGTCCATCAGACGCTGCTGGGCGATCTGCCGGGTGCTGCCCGAGACCTTCAGGTCCCAACGGCGCACACCGTGGGCGCGGTTATCAGTGCCACTGAGGCTCACCTGCAGGGAGCCGGTGATCCAGAACCACCCGCCCTGCGGCGTGAGATCGGCATATTGGAGATCGGCGGTCATGGTGTAGGGTGCGGTATCCGTCACGGTGAAACCCGAGTCCGCCAGGGTGCCGGCCAGCAGCTTCTGCACCGCCTGTGCATCTTTCCCGTCAGCCGCGGCCTTCACCTGCAGCTGCTTCAGCAGCGCGGACCGGTCGGCCTGCAGCTTGGCCAGGGACCAAGATGAAGGGATGCCCATGCCGCTCGGATCCACTACCTGTAGTTCCTTCTGCAGGCCGGCGCGGGTCTGTTGCGCATCTACTGCCTGCCCCGCGGCCGCGATCTTGTCGAACAGGTCGCTGCTGTTCTGCGCTTGGCTGAGGGAAGCCGCGGTGCCCGCATCCAGGTCACCGATCTGCTGACGCAACGCCGTCGCCGCCTTGGCGCGCGAGAGAGTGGCGAGCGCGTAATACTGCAAACCCCTGGGGTCCTGCCAGGTCTCGGAGATCTCCACGCCGGTGAGCAGCTGCTCGGTACGGGTATGGATGTTGCGGCTCACGTCCAGGCTGTTCTTGGCGGCTCCGTCTGCCGTGTTCTGCGAGTAAGACGAGGTATCCGTGCTCAGCTCGCTCACATTCACCGAGAAATTCTTCGCCAACTCGGCACGGGCGCGATCCCGGGCTTCGGCCATGGTATCGGCCTGCCCATGTCCAGTTAGGTATGTGGCAGCCGGATACTGGCTGCTGTTGCCGTTCACCCAGTCGGGGCGCGCGTCGCTGGGTTTGGCGCTGCTACAGGCCGTCAGCAGCATGATGGCCATGATGGTGAGGATGCGGGTTATGGTGTTCATGAGTGCCCTCTACTCAGTTTAATGAGGTCCATTGCAAGGATGCGAAAGTCATCTGGCCGGCGCGGATGGTCACACCCTTCAGCACCCGCGTGCGGCCGCGCAGCTGCACCTTGAGATCATAGGTGCCCGGCGCGAGCCTGAGCCGTGCCAACTGGATGTCGTCAGGCAACGTCGCCCAGATGCGTGTGTCGGCCTGGTCCGCGACCGACGCCACCAGGCTCAGTACCGCCCCGAGACCCGCGGCCTTGCGATCCGCGGCGTTGGCCGCCACCGTGCGCGCCACGTCACGGGAGACCTGTGCCGCGATCAGTTTCGGCCGGTCCGCCTTCGATTGCTGTTCCGCGTCGTCGTAGATGCTCGCCACCCGCGTGGTGGTCACGTGTTCCTCGCCGGCCGAGATGGCTGCATAAGCCTGGCCGCGGCCACGACTGCGCACCACGGGCAGCGACACGCTGTAGTAACGCCCATTGATCGGGTCCGGCAGTACGCTCGAGTCGGCGTATTTCACCGGCCCCATGCCATCGCTGAACACGAATACCAGCTGACCCTCGGCATCCTGCTTGTCCACGGGCGGCCACTCGGTCAAGCCGAAGCGTTTCTTATAGTCGTTGAGTTCGTCGGTGAGACCCAGGAATTCGGAGAAGCGGCACAGGCTGATCTGCAGGTCCATGGGGATGTTCTCGTCACCCGCCCCCTGCGCCTTGTAGGACTTGAAGGCCTGGCGGTAGGCGATCATCGCGTCGCTGTACTCGCCCATGTCCTCGTAGACCAGTCCTGAGAAATAGCGCGGGAAAGCGTCGCCGCCGTTGGGCGCCGCATCCTGGTTCGGGTACAGGCGCTTCAGGAGGTCGTCGATCTGCGCCGCCTCCACCCGCGCGGAGTCCGGCTGCCCCATCTGCAGGTAGTTCAATCCCTGGTAGACATGCGCCAGCAGCCGCTCGTAGAGCGGCGGCTGGTAGGCGCGCAGCCCCTCGGTGAAAGTGAAGGCTGCCGCGTTCTCGGTGACGCTGGTGGCCTCGAGATACTCCATCAGCGGCTTCGCCTGCTCGAAGACTTGGGCACTCGTGGCGTAATCACCCGTCATGCGCAGCACCATCGCCTTGTTGAGGAGATAGAGCACCTGGTCCTTGCCCCCGGAGATCTTATCCAGGGCCTTGAGCGCCGCCTGGGGCTGATCCGTCGCCAGGTCCTTGTCCACCTGCTGCATCGCATCCGTATAGGTGACGGCGCAGCCGGTGAGCAACAAGGCTGTCGCCAGCAGCCATGGACGCGACCGCCGCGCCGCGCCTCTGAGCCGGGCGGCGGCGTGGGAGTACGCCGGCATCGGTCAGTGTCCGGTCAGAAGCGTGAGCCGCTACGCTGCACCACTTTCTTGATCTTCTTCTGGCCGGTCCAGACGATCAGGTTGTTGTGCATGTTGATGAGACGCAGGTCCACCTGGTAGTACTTCACCAAAGTATCGCCGGCGGCATCGATGATGGCGTTGATGGTGCCCTGCATCATGAAGTCGGCGCCCACTTCCTGGCCCATGGCGCTGCGCGTGCCGCTGGCGGCGTTGAGATCCTGGTCCTTGCGTTCATCGCGGACCTCGGAGCGCTGGTCCTTGCCGGCCACGAACTGCACCTTGCCCGAGTTGATGAGCTCGCGCTGCATGTCGTCGATGAAGGTGGAAGTACTGATGTGTTCCGAGCTCAGGTTGGTAATGCCGCCCACGATCACGGTCGGCGCCTTGCCGCCGTTCACGCCCTCGAAGTTGCCCAACCACGGCTCGCTCAGCATCTGGCCGATCATCTCCTGGGAAGTCTGGTTCGCATCGGTGTCGTTCCAGTAACCGCTGACGTCGGTGACCTGGTCAGGTGAGATGCGCTGGACGCTGGGATTGCTGGAGCAGCCGGCGAACAGCAGCGTCATGGAGACCGTAGCGAGGATCAGTCTTGGGGCTTTCATCAGTGGTCTCCCTTGGCCATATTGTCGAAGAGGTTATCGGCGTGCGCGCTGAAATAGTCGCGGAAGCTCGAGTTCATGTCCTTGGAGCCGGCCACCATGTCCTTGACCTGCTTCATGTCCAGCTCGGCCAGGCTCCATTGGGTGCCGGTCTTGGGGTCCACCCAGCGTCCGATGATGCGCGCCCCGCTCACGTTCTGGTCTGTGATGTTCTGGATCTGGCGCGACACGGACTGCGAGTTCTGCTGGTCGGCGCCACTGCCGGCCGAAGCCGAGTAGTCCTGCGTGACCACATGCATGAAGGAGTTCAATACCCGCGCCACCTCGGTGCGGGCCCGGTCGTCGGCGGTGGAGCTCTGCAGCGACTGGTCGTTCATGTTCGGGGCCGAGCCGATGCCATGGATCAGGCGGCCGTTCTGGTCGTTGAGCGCCTGGCTGCCCTTGTTCACCCAGTCCGGAGCGCCCTTGATGCCGAGGTCGCTCTCCACCGTGGTACGGCTCGAGCAGGCCGCGAGCATGCTCACCATGAGCAGCGCGCAGCCGATACGTATGAGATTCCTTGCGGTCATGACTGGTTCTCCCCTGAATGACCATCGCCGGCCAGGAGGCCGGCGCCCTGTATCGATATATGCTACGTCAGCGGGCATCCCAAGGGCAGGGCTTGACCTTGCTGCATGGCATCTGCACAAGACAACGCGGCAAGCGTATCCGGGTGTACATGCCCTACCCCACGTGGCCCAAGGGGTCTAAGCTGGTATCGTGAAGGTAACCCAATGAAACACCGCCTCCTCGTCCCTGTCGTTCTTGCGCTCTCCGCCTGCGCGAGCTATGACGCGCACCAGCACGCCGACAAACTCCGCACCGCGGCGGCAGACGACCAGGCCTGCCGGAGCAAGGGACTGAAGTTCCCGGATGCTCCCTACGTCACCTGCCGCATGCAGTTGCAGGATGACCGCATTCACGCGGACTGGCTCAACCTCCAGCTCATGCGCCAGAGCCAGCAGCAGCCCCAGAACGTGCCCTCGCCCTATACGCCGCGGGAGTACTACCGGCCCCTGGATCCGGATCATTTCGTGTGCCTCCTCACCACTGAGGAAGACAAGCGCGAATACATCCTCTGTGACGAGACGGATGAGCCCAAGAAACCCTGAGTCTCAAGACTCCCTCTACAGGCGCATCTACACCGCCGTCCGGCGCATCCCCGCCGGCCGCGTCAGTACCTATGGCCGCATCGCCAAGCTCGCCCGGGCTCCCAGCCCGCGTGTGGTGGGGTATGCCATGGCCAACCTGGCCTCCGGCTCAGATGTGCCCTGGCAGCGGGTGGTCAATCACAAAGGGGAGATCAGTCTTCGGAAAGCTGGGATAGGGAGCGGGGAGCTCCGCCAGAGGCAGGCCTTGGAAGCGGAAGGGGTCTATCTCAATCTGAAAGGCCGGATAGACCTTAAGAAGTATGGCTGGCCCAGACCCAAGAAAGACCCGAAATAGCGCTTGCAAACCACTATTGTGTAGTCTACAGTATTAGCACATAGCTAGTATTGAGCACTACACAGTGGTCACAGAACCCGAAGACGACGCCCTCCAGGGCCAGCAGCGCAAGTTCCAGAAGGAACTGAACGCCGGCATCGTCTCCCTCATCCTGCTATCCACCATGGGCGAGGCCAAAGAGCCCCTCTACGGCTATCAGATAGCCAAGCAGCTGGAGCTGGAAGGCGCCGGCGCCTCGGTCATGAAGCAAGGCACCCTCTATCCGGTGCTCCGTTCCCTCTGCGCCGCAGGCCTGCTCGACAGCAAGGTCGAGCCCTCCGTCTCCGGGCCGCCGCGCCGCTACTACCACATCACCGAAGCGGGCCAGACCGTGCTCGCCCAGTGGAAGGATGCCTGGGTCTCCACCCGGGACTTCGTCGACTCTATCCTCAGGGGATCCAAACTATGAGCACCAACGTGCCACGCACCATCCAGGAATACCTGGACCAGCTCCGCGCCGAGCTCGCCGGCGCCGACCCGGCCCTCATCCAGGACGCGCTCTACGACGCGGAGGAATACCTGCGCGGCGAACTGCACGCCCATCCGGAGAAGACCGAGGAGCAGATCCTCGCCGCCATCGCCACCACCTATGGCGCGCCGGAAGAGGTGGCCGAGGCCTACCGCAACACCGAAGCCAAGGTGCAGCTGGCGCTGCGCACCCCGCGGCCCAAGCCCCGCAAGTCCGTGCTCGGCAAGTTCTTCGCCGTGTATGGGGACTGGCGCAGCTACACGGCCCTGCTCTTCATGCTGTTCGCTTTCGTCACCGGTATCTTCTACTTCGTCTGGGCGGTGGTCGGTTTCTCCCTGTCCCTCAGCCTCATGCTCCTGATCTTCGGCCTGCCCTTCAGCCTGCTGTTCCTCAGCAGCGTGCGGCTGCTGTCCCTGATCGAAGGCCGCATCGTCGAAGTGTTGTTGGGCGTGCGCATGCCGCGCCGGCCCGTGCATCCCGGCAACGGCAAGTCGCGCCCCATGATGGAGCGCATCAAGGAAGTCTTCACCGATCCCCGCACCTGGAGCACGCTGCTCTATATGGTGCTCAAGCTCCCGCTCGGCATCGTCGACTTCGCACTCTTCGTGTCCTTGATGACTACCTCCCTGGCGCTGCTCCTCGCGCCGATTGAAGGTATGTTCACCAACGGCCTC
>DASXYJ010000003.1:0-18641 GCA_036502565.1 Gammaproteobacteria bacterium | reverse complement strand
TCCAGCACCGGGATGCCGAGCGCCTTCAGGCGCTGGGTGCTGGCTTCGGAACTGGAGACGGCGCCTTCGATGCGGCCCTTGATCTTGCCCAAGGCATCGATGAAGTGGTTGACGGTGGAGCCGGTGCCGACGCCGACGATGCGGGCGTCATCCAGATAGGCGAGGGCGGCTTCGGCTGCTTTCTGCTTGCGGTCTTCGGCGCTCATTCTCGATTCCTGAATGGTGCGTACTCAAGACTACCTGAAACGATGGATTTTGGCCCAGGGCTAGGCGCCGAGGGTCGAGCGAGCGGAGCGTACTCAAGCAGTACGTGAGCATCGCGAGAGCCCGAAGGCAACGACGCCCTGGGACAAAAGACACGTTTCAGGGGGAAAAAATAAGCCCGCCTTTTGGGCGGGCTTATTTGTGAGTTGCCTTTCGGGCTAGCTCACATAGGCATCATTGCTGCCTTTCTACGGCGCTTCTTACCGCCTACCTTCTTCTTCTTTTTACGGCCGCCGGCCTTCTTCTTCTTGCGGCGAGCGCCAGCCTTCTTGGTGGCCTTCTTCTTGCGCTTGGCAGCAACCTTAGTCGCTTTCGCCTTGGCTTTCTTCTTCATGATTTCGATCCTCCCGGTTTAGATAGATATATATCTGTCTGAACACGCCCTGAGTATATACAAGAAAAAATAAATTTCCAGTTTTCGACAAAGAATCTTGACCGCTCATCATGCGTGTGCATCTCGCTCTGGATGCGCGCGCTGCACTCGCGAGAGCGCATCCAGAGCACGCAGCATCACTTCGCGCGCGTCAGCTCGAGGATCGCTTCCCATTCCTTCGGCGTCACCGGCGTGATGGAGAGACGGTTGCCGCGGCGCAGTATCTGCAGCGTGCTGAGGGCCGCGGAACCCCGCAATTCCTGCAGTGAAACCGGGTG
Source organism: Gammaproteobacteria bacterium (assembly GCA_036502565.1). Classification (GTDB taxonomy): domain Bacteria; phylum Pseudomonadota; class Gammaproteobacteria; order Natronospirales; family REEB76; genus DASUBN01. The sequence continues at coordinate 17,726 of DASXYJ010000003.1, read as the reverse complement.
TTTGAAGGTCTGCTTGAGCGTCACGTCCACCGCGTACCAGCGTGGGTTCTCGCGCGTGGCCTTGGCGTCGTAGTACTCATCCTTGGGGTCGAACTGGGTGGCATCCGGGTGCGCGGCACCCGTCACCTCCATCACGCCGTACACCCCGGGTTCCGGGCAACTGGAGTGGTAGAAGAACGCCAAATCTTTTTTTGCGAAATCATCCCGCAACAGGTTCCTGACTTGGTAATTGCGCACTCCTGACCAGCTCGCGGTGCGCTTCGGTGACGTCGCGAGGTGCTCGATGCCGAACACATCGGGTTCCGATTTCATCAGCCAGTAGTTCATGGAAGCCTTGTCGATACGTCTTCAGGACGGTGGGCGAGGATAGAAGTGTTGCTCCGTCGCAACGGCTGCCAGCGGCACATCCCAGGATTCCGCGGCGAGCGCATCCAGCTTCTGGAACTCGTAGGCGTAGCCGATGAGCAGCGGATGCGGCTTCTGCATGTGGCGGAGGAAGCCGAAGGTGCGGTCGTAGAAGCCCGCGCCCATGCCGAGGCGGTTGCCGGCGAGATCGAAGCCGACGATCGGCGTCACCACCAGGTCCATGTCCTTGGCCATGCGCCCGCCCTCGGGGAACTTGGGTTCCGGGATGCCGAAGCGGTTGGCGACCAGCGGCGTGTCGATGTTGTAGGGGCGGAAGGACATGGCGCCTTCCATGGGCGGCAGCACCGGCAGGTACAGCTCACGCTCGTCGGTGCGGCAACGCATGATCAGCGGGGTGGGATCGAGCTCGCCGTCCATGGCCATGTACACGGCGATGCGGCGCGCATCCCGGTAGGCTTCGCTGGCGCAGAGCTGCATGGCGGCGGAGATGGAGGCTTGGAGGCGGACCTCGAAGCTCAAGCTCCGGCGGGCGGCGCGCAACTGCTGGCGGAGCGCGTCGCGCGTCATGCCGGCAGTGGGGGGAATAAGGGGCACCTTCCGCATGTGCCGTCGAAGGCCATTCCCTTGAACCAGAGGTTCAAGTGGGACGAGTTGGGGCACTTTAGGCTTTCCACTACGAGGTGGACATGCACACCGACATCTCCAGACCCTGTCCCGGGGTTTTGATTTAGGCTCAAGGGGTTACCCGGCCCGTATCGAACACCGCAGAAGGTACCGAGGATTACCATGCGCCTGACCGGCGCCGGTTTCAAGCTTGACAGGTCGTAAGCGGAAGTCGGTTTAAAAGCGTTGCGAGCGCAGGCAGGGCGCGGCGCGGGACGGCGAGGGGCCGGAGTGTGCTCTTCTGCACATGAGGACCCCGAGCCGGCGCGCAACAAAGCCATGCCAAGCGCAGCAGCTTTTAAGCCGACTTCAGTGTGGAGCGCCGAGGGCGCCGGCCAGTGCATCGTTGAGCACGCGGATGCGGCCCAGCAGCCGTTCGTCGGCGCGCATGCCGGAAGCCTTGCCCTGCAGCATCTCGTGGCAGAGGTTGAGGGCGGCCATCACCGCGATGCGGTCCACGCCCACCACCTTCCCGCTGTCGCGGATCTCCTTCATCTTGCGGTTCAGGAGCTCGGCGGACTCAAGCAGGCCTTCCCGCTCGTCCTCGGGGCAGGCCACCTGGTATTCCTTGTCCAGGAGGCGGACGGTGACGCGCTGCAGGTCATCGTTCATGCGCTCTCCTCCAGGGCCTTGAGGCGGGAGATCATGGCCTCCACGCGGCCGCGTACCTCGTCGTTCTTGGCGAGGAGGCCGGCGCGCTCGGAGGTGAGGGATTCGAGGCGGTCCCGCAGCGAGCCGTTCTCGCCGTCGAGCTTGCCGACCTTGGTGACCAGCTCCTGCACGCGGGCTTCGAGCCGCTTGAGTTCCTGGTCGAGTAGGGCGCGGGCTTTTTCACTGCTCATGGCGGGCGAATATAGGGGCTCGTCGGGCACCGGTCAACGCATATGGAGACGTGAGCCGCAGGGCGAGGGGGTGTAGGATATGCCGAGTCAAGTTCCCGCATCGAGTGCATGCCCTCCAACGCTTTCCACGACCTCGACGAGACCCTGAGACGCGCCGGCGCCGCCTGCGACGCCGCGGAATCCCACGGCACGCTGTGCGGGGCGCTCTGCGCGGGCCTCGACAGCGACGGCCCCTGGCTCCAACACATCCTGGACGAGGCCACCGGCACGCCGGAGGCGCAGCGCCGCTGCCGCGAGGCCCTCTCGGCGATGCGCGACAGCACCCATGGGCAGCTGGCGGGGGGCTCCCTGGAGTTCGCGCCGCTCCTGCCGGACGATGAGCTGGGCCTGGCGGACCGCACCGATGCGCTCAGCGAGTGGTGCCAGGGTTTCCTGTTCGGCCTGGGCCTGGCCGGCGACCGCCTGCAGCTCGACGAGCTGGGCGAGGAGACCAACGAGATCCTGAAGGACATGACCCAGATCTCCCAGGCGGGCTTCGAGGGCGAGGACACCGAGGAAGACGAGACCGCCTACGCCGAGATCGTGGAGTACGTGCGCATGGGCGTGCAGTTGCTCTACGAGGAGCTGCAGGCGCCCGTCGAGATCGCGCCTCCTTCCGACACGGTGCACTGATGCCAAAAGCTGCTGCGCCTCGCATGACTTCGTTGCGCTTCGGACTCACAGTCGGTCATGCACGGAAGAGTGCACTCCCTCCTGCTCGCCTCGCGCGCCTCGCCCTGCTTCGGCTCGCGACGCTTTTGACGCGTCCTTCAAACAGAGGATCCGACGGCTATGTTGCAGGCTGAGTTCGCCCGCCGCCGAAAAGAACTGATGCGCATGATGGGCCCCGGCGCCATCGCCATCATCCCCGGCGCCCGCGAGAAGATCCGCAACCGCGACAGCCACTATCCCTTCCGCCAGGACAGCGATTTCCACTACCTCACGGGCTTCCCGGAACCGGAAGCGGTGGCGGTGCTGGTGCCGGGGCGCCGCCAAGCGGAATACATCCTGTTCTGCCGCGACCGGGACCCGGTGATGGAGACCTGGAACGGCCGCCGCGCCGGCCCCGAGGGCGCCACCCGAGACTACGGCGCGGACGATGCCTTCCCCGTCGGCGACATGGACGAGATCCTGCCGCACCTCATGGAGAACTGCGACCGGGTGTTCTACACCATGGGCGCGTCCCCGGAATTCGACAAGCACGTGATCGCCTGGGTGAACCAGCTGAAGTCGCTGACCCGCAGCGGCATCCATCCGCCCCAGGAGTTCGTGGCGCTGGACCACCTGCTGCACGACATGCGACTCTACAAGAGCAAGGCGGAGGCCGAGGCCATGCGCGCCGCCGGCGCGGTGTCGGTGCTGGCTCACCAGCGCGCCATGCGGGTGTGCCAGCCGGGCATGAACGAGGCCGAGTTGGAGGCGGAGTTCATCCACGAGTTCCGCCGCCACGGCGGCACCCACGCCTACAACCCCATCGTGGGCGGCGGCGAGAACGGCTGCATCCTGCACTACAACGAGAATGACAAGGAGCTCAAGGACGGCGAGCTGGTGCTCATCGACGCCGCCTGCGAGCTCGATTGCTATGCCTCGGACATCACCCGCACCTTCCCGGTGAACGGGCGCTTCACGCCGGAGCAGCGGGTGCTCTACGACCTGGTGCTGCACTCCCAACTCGCGGCTATCGACAAGGCGCGCCCCGGCAACCACTGGAACGCGCCCCACGAGGAGGCGGTGCGGGTGTTGACCTCGGGGCTGGTGAAGCTCGGGCTGCTCAAGGGCACGGTCTCGAAGCTCATCAAGGAAGAGGCCTACAAGGCCTACTACATGCACCGCACCGGCCACTGGCTGGGGCTCGACGTGCACGACGTGGGCGACTACAAGGTGGGCGAGGAATGGCGCGAGCTGGAGCCGGGCATGGTGCTGACCGTGGAACCGGGCCTCTACATCGCTCCCGGCAGCAAGGCGCCCAAGCGCTTCCAGGGCATCGGCATCCGCATCGAGGACGATGTGCTGGTGACCCGGGGCGCGCCGGACGTGCTCACGGGCGGCCTGCTCAAGGATGCCGACGAGATCGAAGCCTATATGGCGCATTCCGCGGCCGCATAATCTAGGCCTATGGCCAGCATCCAAGAATTCGATGTCTTGATCGTCGGCGGCGGACTGGTAGGCGCGAGCCTCGCCGCTGCGCTGGCACCCCTGCCGCTCAAAGTCGCGGTGGTGGAAGCAGTGCCCTTCGGCAGCCGCGGCCAGCCCAGTTTCGACGACCGGGCCACGGCCCTCTCCCAGGGCAGCCGCCGCATCTTCGAGAGCATGGGCGTCTGGTCCGGCATGGCCGGGGAAGCCAGTCCCATCCGCCGCATCCACGTCTCGGACAAGGGCCGTCTCGGCGCCACCCGCCTCACGGCGGAAGAAGCCGGGGTGGACGCGCTGGGTTACGTGACGCCCAACCGGCTCATCGGCAAGACGCTCATGGATTTCACCGCGGACAAAGACAATATCCGCCTCCTTGCGCCGGCCAAGCTCAAGGCCTTCAGCGCGGACGCGACCGGCGTGCAGGCGGAGATCGAGGCGGAACAAGCTCTCAGCATCAAAGCCCGGCTGCTCATCGCCGCCGATGGCGCCCAGTCCGAGATCCGGGCCAAGCTCGGCGTGGCCGCGGACAGGACCGATTACGCCCAGACCGCCATCGTCTGCAACCTGCGGATGGAACGGCCCGAACCTGAGACCGCCTTCGAGCGCTTCGCCGATAGCGGACCGCTGGCGCTCCTGCCCATGGGCGGTGACAAGTACGGCCTCGTGTGGGTCACGGAGTCGGCGTCCGCGCCGGCCATCCTGGGGCTCGAGGACGCCGCCTTCGCCGAACAGGCGGCGGCAGGATTCGGCGGGCGCTTCGGCAAGTTCATCCAGGTGGGCAAGCGCGCGAGTTACCCCTTGAGCATGGTGCGCGCCCAGGCTCAGCAAGCGGCACGCACGCTCATCATCGGCAATGCCGCCCATGCGCTGCATCCGGTGGCAGCACAAGGCTTCAACCTCTCGGTGCGGGACGTGGCCATGCTGGCCGAAGTCATCGCGGATGCACAACGTGATGGACACGATCTGGGCGCGCCGGAAGTGCTCTCGCGCTACGTGGATGCCCGCGCCGGTGACCAGAAGGGCACGGCGCTCTTCGCCGACGTGCTGAACCGGATCTTCTCGAACCCGCTTACCAGCGTGGCCTTCGGCCGTAACGCGGGACTCCTGGCCATGGAACTCATGCCTACGGCCAGGAAGACTTTCCTGCAGCACAACATGGGTCTCGCGGGGCGCTTGCCTAAGCTGGCTCGCGGCCTCCCTCTGACATGAAACACGACTGCGATGTCGCGATAGTCGGTGGTGGCGTAGTCGGTGCGGCGCTCGCCTGCGCGCTGGCGGACAAGGGGCTCACCCTCACGCTCATAGATGCCCAGACGCCAGCGCCCTATGACCCCAAGGCCGAGGTGGACCTGCGGGTGTTCGCTCTCTCCATGGCGAGCCGCCGTATCCTGGAAGCCTTGGGTGCCTGGCCGGCGGTGGCGGCGCGGCTCTCGCCCTACCGTGACATGCAGGTGTGGGATGCGGGCGGCAAGGGCAGCGTGCATTTCGACAGCGCCGATCTCGGTCAGCCGGAACTCGGCTACATCGTGGAGAACTCGCTGCTGCAGCAGGCCCTCTGGGCGCGGCTGAAGGGCAATCCGAAAGTTAACCTCATGCACCCGGCCAAGGCCGAAGCACTGAAACTGGAAGACGCGGGCGCTACGCTCACACTGGACGGCGGACGCCAACTGAAGGCGCGCCTGGTGGTGGCGGCGGACGGCGCCGGATCCGCGACCCGTGCGCTGGCGGGCATCGAGGTGCAGAACGAGGCCTATGCACAGCGAGCCGTGGTGGCCCACGTGCGGACGGAACTCCCGCACCAGGCCACCGCCTGGCAGCGCTTCCTGCGTACCGGCCCTGTGGCCTTGTTGCCGCTGGCGGATGGGCGCAGCTCCGTGGTGTGGTCCGCGGACGATGCGGAGGCCGAGCGCATCCTGAAGCTCGACGATGCCGGCTTCTGCGCTGCCCTCACCGCCGCGAGCGACTCCCGCCTAGGCGCGGTGCAGTCCAGCACCCGGCGCCTGTCCTTCCCGTTGCAGCGCCTGCATGCCCGGGAGTACGTGCGGCCCCGCTTCGCGCTGGCGGGCGACGCGGCGCATGCGTTGCACCCGCTGGCGGGGCAGGGCGTGAACCTGGGGCTACTGGATGCAGCGGCGCTGGCGGAAGTGATCGGTGAGGCCGTGCATAAAGGCCGCGACATCGGCGACCTCGGCGTGCTCAGGCGCTATGAGAGATGGCGCAAGGGTGAGAATCTCGCGATGATCTTCGCGCTAGACGCATTTAAACGGCTTTTCAGCAACGAAAATGCAGCTATATCCATGTTGAGGAACGCGGGATTACGCGCTGTAGACCGTTTTACGCCGGTTAAACACGCATTCGTGCGCCGCGCCATGGGTTTAAGCGGGGATTTGCCGGTCCTGGCGCGCTAAGACGCCGTTTTTAGGGCCTCCAGATAGCAAAAACCCCGCCGCGGCGGGGTTTTTTATGCGCATACGCTGTCTGGCTTACTTGGCCAGCAGCTTGTCGATCTTGGCGGCGCAGATGAAGTCGTTCTCGGACAGGCCGCCGATGGCGTGGGTGCTGTAGCGGATCAGGCAGTGGTTGAAGCCCACTTCCAGGTCCGGATGGTGGCCTTCCTTGTTGGCGATCCAGGCCACGGCGTTCACGAAACCCATGGTCCCCTGGAAGCCCTTGAACTTGAAGTCCTTGCGGATCTCCTTGGCGTCCGCCGTCAGGCTCCAATCCGGGGCCAGCTTCTTCAGGTAGCGCTCGGACTCCTCCTTCGTCAGGGGAGAGATGCCACCTTCGCAAGGGACGCAGTGCTTTTCTGCCAGAGCCGTTTCGGACATGGAAACCTCGGTTTGGGATTAAGCCCAGCTGACCTTCTTCTCAGCCGGCGGGAAATTAGGTGCATGCATGCCCAGCTTCTCGGCTTCGCGGATCAGCGCGAACAGGTCCTCATGGGCCAGTTTGAACATGTCTTCCAGGCTGTCGATGATGAAATAGGTGCTCTGGAAGATGTCGATGCGATAGGGCGTGCGCAGCGCTTCGATGGGATGGAAGGGCTTGCGGACGGGCTTGTCGCTATCGAGCGAGTAGGGCGTCTCGCCGTAGGAGGAGACGATGCCGGCGCCGTAGGTCTTGAGGCCCTTCGCCGTGTTGATCAGGCCGAACTCCACCGTGAACCAGTAGAGCCGCGCCAGCTTCACGTGGTCTTCCTTGGGGGCGCGCACGCCGGCCTTGCCGTAGGCGTGGGTGAACTCGGCGAAGCGCGGGTCCGTGAGCAGCGGGGTGTGGCCGAAGATCTCGTGGAAGATGTCCGGCTCCTGCAGGTAGTCCATCTCCTCGCGGGAGCGGATGAACGAGGCCGCCGGGAACTTCTTGTCGGCGAGCAGCTGGAAGAACTGGCCGAAGGGGATGAGCGCCGGGACCGGCGCCACTTCCCAGCCGGTGTGCTTACGCAGCACCTCCGAGACTTCCTTGCACTGGGGGATGCGGTCCTTGGGGAACTTCATGAGGTCGAGCGCCGCCAGGTATTCCGGGCAGGCGTACTTCTCGACGATGGGCATCTGGCGGGTGATGAGGTCGTGCCAGACCTGGTGCTCGGCGTCGGTATAGGCGATGTGGCCGGAGGCGTCCGGCACCTTCGCGACGTATTTTGAAGTCTTTCCCATAGGGCGCGAATCTTAGCAGCTTGGGGTGGGGGAGCCGGTGAGCCGGCTCTCACCCTTATATATGGACCGTCGGCGGGACTTAAAAGTCACCGTGGGACGAGGTCTGGAAGGGGGCTAATTTCTGGCTGGATAGTGGCTTTTGACGTAATCATCCACTAACTTCTGGAAATCTGCCGATATCCTGTCACCCTTCAAAGTGACGTTTTTTTCGCCATCTATATAGACGGGAGCCACCGGGTGCTAGCCGGTGCCCGGGAGGCTGATCCCCAGGTTGGCGTGCTTGCTCTCGCCGGGGCCGTTGACCACGCAGCCCATCACGGCCACCTGCATCGTCTCCACGCCGGTATAGGCCTTCTTCCATTCCGGCATCTGATGGCGGATGTAGCTCTGGATGTCCTGGGCCAGCTGCTGGAAATAGGTGCTGGTGGTGCGGCCGCAGCCGGGGCAGGCGGCCACCAGCGGCAGGAAGGCGCGCAGGCCCATGGTCTGGAGGATCTCCTGGGCCACGATCACCTCGCGGCTACGGTCGCCGTTCGGTTCCGGCGTGAGCGAGACGCGGATGGTGTCGCCGATGCCCTGCTGCAGGAGCACCGCGAGCGCCGCGGTGGAGGCCACGATGCCCTTGCTGCCCATGCCGGCTTCCGTGAGCCCGAGATGCAGCGGGTAGTCGCAGCGCTGGGCGAGCCGCGTGTATACGTCGATGAGATCCTGCACGCCGCTCATCTTGCAGGAGAGGATGATGCGGTCGTGGCCCAAGCCCAGTTCCTCGGCGCGCTCGGCGGAGAGCAGCGCGGAGGCCACCATGGCCTCGTGCAGGATGATCTTGGCGTCCTTCGGCGCGGGCGCCTTGGCGTTCTCGTCCATCATGCGGGTGAGCAGGTCCTGGTCCAGGCTGCCCCAGTTCACGCCGATGCGCACGCACTTGCCGTACTTGAGCGCCGCCTCGATCATCTCGGCGAACTGCGGGTCGCGCTTGCTGCCGCGCCCCACGTTGCCGGGATTGATGCGGTACTTGGTGAGCGCCTCGGCGCAGGCCGGGTGCTCCTTCAAGAGTTTGTGGCCGTTGAAGTGGAAGTCGCCCACCAGCGGCACGCGCACGCCCAAGGCCGCCAGGCGGTCGCGGATGTGCGGCACCGCGGCGGCGGCCTCGTCGGTGTTCACGGTGATGCGCACCAGCTCCGAACCCGCATGGGCCAGCTCCGCCACCTGCTTGGTGGTGGCGGTCACGTCGGCGGTGTCGGTGTTGGTCATGGACTGCACCACCACCGGCGCGTCGCCGCCCACCTGCACGGTGCCGACCATCACCGGCACGCTGCGGCGCCGGGGGGCTAGGAGGTTAGGGATGCTTTCCATGGGGCGTAAATGATACCGGATTGGGCCTGAACGCCGGTATTATGCGGAAAAGAAGCCCCGCGATGCTCAAAAGCGTAGCGAGCGAAGGCGGGGCTAGGCGCCCGAGGCGAGCAGGAGGGAGTGCACTCTTCTGTGCATGACCGACTGCGAGTCCGAAGTGCAACAACGCCATGCCGAGCGCAGTAGCTTTTGAGCTTAAGGACTACAGGAAGACGGATGTCTGAAACGGTTGTGTTTGTGCATGGGATTTATATGGTGGGGCTGGAGCTGGCCTTGCTCCGCAGCCGTGTGGGCCGCGCCGGCTTCGAGACCCGCCAGTTCAGCTACCGGAGCCTCACCCGCACCCCCGAACAGAACGCCAAGGCCCTGGGGCTGTATCTCCAGGCGCTCCAGACGCAGCGGCTGCATATCGTCGCCCACAGCCTGGGGGGCATGGTGGTCTGCCGCATGTTCCAGCAGGGGGTGAAATTGCCCCCGGGCCGGGTGGTGTTCATGGGTTCCCCGGTGCGGGGCAGCCGCTTCGCCCGTCACCTCATGGAACTGGGCTTAGGCTGGTCCATCGGCAAGAGCGGCCCCGGCGCTCTCGCGGCGGAACATGAGCCGCGCTGGACCGAGGCCCGGGAACTGGGTGTGATCGCCGGCACGCATGAATTCAGGATCAATCCGCTCAACCCGAAGCTGCCTTCGCCCCATGACGGGATCGTCAGCGTGGAGGAGACGCGCATCGAGGGAGCTAAGGACGCCGTCACCCTCCATTCCAATCACACGGGGATGCTATTCACGCGGGAGCTGGCGGGACAAGTGAATGAATTCCTTAAGAATGGGCTGTTTATAAAGCGGAGCTAGTGACCATGAAAATAAAAGCAACGAGCATTTTGGGATGGTTGGTTGTGCCATTAGCCGTTTATTCGGCGGCAGCTTGGGCAAGTAGCGAATTCTCAGTTCCTTGGACGAAATTGCATTTCGAGAGTGTCGGTGGGGAGCAGGCGACAATTGTCGCGTCCCAGAATGCAGATAGCCTGCTGAGCCTGTCTTTTCAGGATGGACATGGACACCAATTCTCTGTCCCAGAAGCGTGCCTAAAGGACATTTACTCCCCGGAACTTAGCACCACTCGGCTCGTCAGTTCTGTTGGCCTGGATCAGGTGGCCAAGGATAAATGGGTTGCTAGCAATTCTTTTGGACTTACGATGAAGTTTGGTGTCATCAAGCCTGGAGAAAATTACGGAGATCCTAAGGACGCGCCGATAGTCCGCTTCATGATTGTGGGTGACTTGTTGGCGGAACGAGATGTCATCCAGGAGAAAGACGGGCAATACCTTTATGGAAAAACTCAAGTATTGGATTTGACCAAGCAATCCAGCCCGGATAAATGCGGCGTCGAGTCCAAACCTGGAAGAAAATGAAAAGTTACGGCAATTCGAATTTCGAGTCGCAGTAGACCGGGGCGCCATCGAGCAGCGTCAACAGCACACGCGTCTTGTGGATCGACATCACGTCTATCTTGAACAGGTTCTGGTCCAGCACCACGATATCCGCGGCCTTGCCGACTTCCAGCGTCCCATCCAGCTTCTCCTCCCGTACCGCATAAGCGCCCTCCCGCGTGTAGGCGGCGAGCGCCTGCTCCAGGGTGATGCGCTGCTCCGGCTGCGTTGAAGGCGGGCTGCCGTCGAGCGGTTGGCGGGTGACGGCGTACTGGATCTCGTCCAGCGGCTTGAACGTCTCCTGGGGCCAGTCGCTGCCGATGGTGACGTGGGCGCCGGTGGCCACGACGCTGCCCATGGGATACATCCACCTGGCGCGGTCACCCAGCACGCGGATTGTGGATTGGAAGGCGGCGTCGCCCTGCTGGAACCATAGCGGCGTGAAGTCGGCGATCACGCCGAGCTTGGCGAAACGCGGGATGTCCTGCGGGTCCGCCACGCCCACATGGGCGATCTGGTCGCGGCGATCCGCCGGCCCGTGACGCAGGGCGGCGTGCTCGAAGGCATCCAGGCCGGCGCGCACCGCGCCGTCGCCCATGGCGTGCATGTGGATGAGGAAGCCCTCCGCATCCAGCTCCTGCACCATCTCGTCCAGCTGCGGCTGGTTGATGCCGCCGTGCGGCAGCCTGGCCGCGGTGTACTGGTCGATCTCGCCGTCCAGGAAGATCTTCGCCGCATCCGCGTGGAAGCGCTTGCCGCGCAGCTGCGCGCGCCGCTCCACCATGGCATCCACCTGGTCCAGGCCCTTGTCCGGGTCCACCCGCTGCGCAGCCGTCACGCGCAGGGTGAGCGCGCCCGCGAGATCGGCGGCGTGATAGGTGTCGAGCATCTCCGGCGCGGCGGCGGCATCGAACACGGAGGTGATGCCGTAACTGTTGGCTAGTGCGCCGAAGCGCCGGAGGGCTTCGCGGTAGTCGGTCGCGGAAGGCGCGGGTATCTTGCTGCGGGCCTGCACCAGGACCGAGCCCATCATCACGCCCCAGGGATGGTGGTCGGCGTCGCGCGGGAGATCCGGGGACTGGGCACCGGTGCCCTCGGGATCGATACCGACCGCCTTAAGTCCGGTGGAGTTCATCCAGCCGAGGAAGCCTTCGGTGGTGCGGACGAACACCGGCCGGTCCGGCATCCAGGCATCGAGCCTCTCGCGGTTCAGGCCGTCGGCATAGCTCCGGTCGAGGTTGTTGCAGAACACCCAGGGTTGGCCCTTGTTGGCCGCGGCAAAGGCCTTGATGGTGGCGCCGATGTCGTCCAGGGATTTGGCCGTGGTGAGGTCGCACTGCAGCAGGCGGATGGCGCCGGCCAGGGGATGGACGTGGGAGTCGTGGAAGCCCGGCAGCACCATGGCGCCGTGCAGGTCCACGATGCGCGCGCCCTTGAGATAGGGCGTGAGGGCGGTCTCGTCGTATTCCCCCACGAAGGCGATCTTGCCGTCGTGGATGGCGATGACGCTGGCCCAGGGGCGCTTGGCGTCGAGCGTGTAGATGGCGCCGTCGCGCAGGATGAGATCGCCGGTAGCGGCGTAAGCCGGGGATGCGAGCAGCACCAACAGGAGCGCTGCGAGACGCATCAGCCCTCGCCCGGCGAAGGGCTGCTGGCACTTGCCGGAGCAACGGCGGTGGATGCCGATGTACTTGGGTTGATCCGCCCAAACTCGATCCTGAACCCCATATGGAAAGTCTTATGTGCGTATTTCTTCGGCGTGGGCGGGTAGGCCGCCGTCTCGACAGCCTTCAAGGCTGCCTCATCTTCGGCGGGCTCGCCGCTGGACGTCACCACTTTGGCGTTCGAAACTTTGCCATCCCGGTAATCTAAACCCAGGTTGACGGAACCGCTGCCGTTGGATCCGTTGACCAGCACGGTCAGCGGCATGACGGTTGCAGCCTTGATGGCGTCATGCAGGGCTTTGGCGAAGTCGAGATCCATGTCGCCTTCATTCCCCTGTATGAAGAACCCCAAGGTCTTGTCGTCGGCCTGGTAAGACGATGGCCAAGGCGGCAGTTTCGCGGCGCCGGTGGCCTCCAACCAACCTTGGTCGAACTCGGGGATCCCGCTCGACATTCTCACGTAGGCGCCCACAGCATGACCATCGTGATAGGTGTACATGATGTTCAGCGGCGCCATGGGGCCCCAGTCATGTTTGGAGTCGATGGGCGGCAGGTAACCATCGATGACGAAGTTCGTGAAATTTCCGAAGGTCGTTACGCAGTAGAACGTGTGTCCAACGGCCTTCTCCAACCAGCGTTTGGAGAGGTTCTGGTCCTTCGGCAGCCCATGGTCGCCTACGTGATAGAAGAGCCCGAGCCGCATCTCCGCCTCGGGGTCGCCTGCACCGGCTGCGCGGCGGAGGAGGCCGAGTGCTTTCGCCTCATCCTTCGGCACGCCGGTCCCGTCTATGTAAAGCAGTGCCAGATCGGAGGCGGCCGGTAGATAGCCCTTGTCTATCAATTGCTGAAATGCAGCGATCGCCTTTGGGATGTCCTGATCCGAGCCTTCACTCCATGCATCCCACTGTGCCAGGCGCTCCTGCGCCCGGAGATCACCGGCCGCGGCGGCCTCGCTGAAGAGCGTGCGTGCCTGGCTCGCGTCTGCCGGTGTGCCCTGCCCATACGAATAGAGCTCTGCGAGGCATTCTTCCGCCTGGACATTCCCCTTGACGGCCTGTGCCTTCATCTCTTCGAAGTAGGTATGCATCGCATCTGGTTTCGGAGTGTCGTCACCCAGGCTCACTCCTGGAAAGAGCAGGGCAAGTGCCGCAGGAAGGATGAGGTTGCGCATCGCAAGGTCTCCCGGCGCGGTCTTCATGGCTTTTTCTTTAAGTCGTAAATCAATTCCAGCGCTTCCTTCGGCGTGAGCTTGTCCGGGTCCACGGACTTGAGCCTCTCTTCCACGGCGGAAGGCGGCGCGGTGAAGAGGCCCTGCTGTTCGGGCTGCAGTTTCTCTTTCGGCTGGTTCTGGGCGGATTCGAGGCGCTTGAGATAGCCCTTGGCCTGTTCGATGACGGGCTTCGGGATACCGGCCAGGGCCGCCACCTGCAATCCGTAGCTGCGGTCCGCCGGGCCTTCCTTCACGGAATGCAGGAACACCAGTTCGTGGGCATGCTCGGTGGCATCCAGATGCACGTTGGCGACGCCCGGGGTCATCTCCGGCAGCGCCGTGAGTTCGAAATAGTGGGTGGCGAACAAGGTGAAGGCGCGCACCTGCTTCGCGATGTGGCTCGCCGCCGCCCACGCCAGGGACATGCCGTCATAAGTCGAAGTGCCGCGGCCGATCTCGTCCATGAGCACCAGGCTCTGGGCAGTGGCGTTGTTCAGGATGTTCGCCGTCTCCACCATCTCCACCATGAAGGTGGAGCGCCCGCCGGCCAGGTCGTCGGAAGCGCCGATGCGGGTGAAGATGCGATCCAGCGGGCCGAGCACCGCGCGGCTGCACGGTACGTAGCTGCCGATGTGAGCCAGGATCGCGATTAGCGCGGTCTGGCGCATGTAAGTGGATTTGCCACCCATGTTGGGGCCGGTGATCACCAGCATGCGGCGCGCGTCGTCGAGCTTCAGGTCATTGGGCACGAAGGGCGTGTCGATGACCTGTTCCACGACGAGATGCCGCCCGGCTTCGATGCGCAGTTCCGGCTTGTCCGTGAGTTCCGGCGCGACCAGGCGCAGCGAAACTGCGCGCTCCGCCAGGTTCGCCAGCACGTCCAGCGTCGCGAGCCCTAAGGCAGTGCGTTGCAGGTCCGCCAGGCGCTCGATGAGCTTGTCCAGGAGTGCGTCGTAGAGGCTGCGTTCCCGGGCGAGCGAGCGCTCCTGGGCAGAGAGCGCCTTGTCCTCGAAAGCCTTCAGTTCCGGCGTGATGTAGCGCTCCACGCCCTTCAAGGTCTGGCGGCGGATGTAGTCCGCCGGCACCTTGTCCGCGTGGGTGCGGCCCACCTCTATATAGAAGCCATGGACCCGGTTGTAGTTCACCTTGAGGGTGGCGATGCCACTGCGCAGCTTCTCGCGGTTCTCGAGATCCGCCAGGAAGGCGTCCGCGTCGCGATTGATGTGGCGCAGCTCATCCAGCTCCGCGTCATAGCCTTCCGCGAAGATGCCACCTTCCCGCGCGAGCGCGGGCGGATTCTCCACCAGGGCTCTCTGCAGCAGCTGGTGCAGGTCCGGGTGCTGCCCCAGCTCCTGGGTGATGCACTTCAGCAGCGGGGTATCGAGCGAGGCCAAGGATTGCCGCAACGCCGGCAGTTCCGCCAGGGTATAGCGCAGTTGCCCCAGGTCCCGGGGCCGGGCGGACTTCAAGGCCACGCGGGCCAGGATGCGCTCCACATCGCCGATGCCATTCAGGCGTTCCCGCAACGGCTCGTAATGGCGGCCTTCCATGAGCGTGCCGATGCAGTGGTAGCGGGACTTCAGTTCCGCGTGATCCCGCAGCGGCCGGTTCAGCCAGCGGCGCAAGAGGCGCGAGCCCATGGGCGTGACGCTCTTGTCCATGACGCCCGCCAGCGTGAACTCGTGGCGGCCCACCAGGCTCATCTCCAGTTCGAGATTGCGGCGGGTGGCGGCGTCCAATATGAGGGCGTCGTCGCGGCGCTCCACCGTCAGGCCCGTGAGATGGGGCAGGGCGGTGCGCTGGGTCTCCTGCACGTACTGGAACAGCGCGCCGGCGGCGGCCACGGCGGCGTCCAGGTTCTCCACGCCGAAGCCGGCGAGATCCCGGGTGCGGAACTGGCCCGTGAGCAGCCGCTTCGCGGTCTCCGCGTCGAAATGCCAGGGCGGGCGCGAGCGCGCGCCGGTGCGGCTCTGGGCGGCCTTCGGCAGCAGCGCATCTTCTGCATATAGAAGTTCCGCCGGACGCAGGCGTTCCAGCTCGCCCAACAGGGCTTCTTCGCCGGCCACCTCCAATACAGTGAAACGGCCCGAGCCCAGATCAAGCGCCGCGAGGCCGTAGCTCGCGGGCGCGGAATGCACCGCCGCCAGCAGGTTGTCCCGGCGCTCTTCCAATAGAGCCTCGTCGGTGACGGTGCCGGGGGTGATGATGCGCACCACCTTGCGCTCCACCGGACCCTTCGAGGTGGCCGGGTCGCCGATCTGCTCGCAGATGGCCACGGACTCGCCGAGCCTCACCAGCTTGGCCAGGTAGTTGTCGAGCTGGTGGTAGGGGATCCCCGCCATGGGGATGGCATTGCCGCCGGACTGGCCGCGTTGGGTGAGGGTGATATCCATGAGCCGCGCGGCCTTGCGCGCGTCGTCGTAGAAGAGCTCGTAGAAATCGCCCATGCGGTAGAACACCAGCACGTCCGGGTGCTCCGCCTTGGTGCGCAGATACTGGCGCATCACCGGCGTGTGTTCGGCGAAGGTGTTGTCGACGGCTTGGTTCATGCTGGCCCCGCGGGGAAGGGCGATGCTAGCAAGGATGCTAACCTGTGGCGATGAGTAACGATGACAAGACCCTGCAGGCGCTCGCCGCGGACGTGGGCGCCCGGCTCAAGGCCGCAGGCCTCATGGCGGCCACTGCCGAGTCCTGCACCGGCGGCTGGATCGGCAAGGTTTTGACGGACGTGGCCGGAAGCTCCGGCTGGTTCGAGCGCGGCTTCATCACCTACAGCGACGAGGCCAAGGTGGCGATGCTCGGCGTGCAGCCCGGGACCCTCAAGGCCCATGGCGCGGTCTCGGAAGCGGTGGCCCGGGAGATGGCAGCCGGCGCCGCGGATTGGAGCCAGGCCCAGGTCACTGTGGCGGTGACAGGCATCGCCGGCCCCGATGGGGGTTCGGCCGAGAAGCCGGTGGGCTCGGTCTGGATCGCCTGGCGCTGGGCCGATGGCCGCATGGAAACCCGCCTATGCCATTTCTCAGGTGACCGGGAGTCAGTCCGACGCCATACAGTGCTGGCGGCCCTGGAAGGCCTTAAAACCGGCCTAAGTGCCTGAGCTGAAAGTCTTATTCATTTACCCTTGATTTTTTAAACAGTACTGTATAGAGTTACAGGTACCGGCAAATCCCTCGGTACCTTCCGTACCACTGCCGGTGCGGGCCATGAGAGATGCATCAGCAGTCTCCCAAAACCACCCAAGGCGGGACTCCGGATCTCCGGCTGTTCTTCGCCCTGTGGCCCGAGGCCGGCACCCGCCAAGCCATATATAAGGCCAGCCGTGACGCCCTCGCGGCCGCCGATGGCAAGGCTGTGCCGGCCGAAAACCTACACATGACCCTGGTGTTCATCGGAGCCGTGGCCGCCGAGGCCGTGGCCCTGGTTAAGAGCATCGCCGCCTCGGTGCAGTCCGAGGCCTTCCGCCTCGAGCTGGACCGCTACGGCTACTGGAAGGAACCGCAGGTGCTGTGGTGCGGCGCGAGCCGCATCTGTGCCGCGGCCGCCACGCTCGCCGCGGAACTGCGCGAGCGGCTCATGGACGCCGGGTTCAATCGCATCGACTCCAAGCCCTTCATCCCGCACGTGACCCTGGCACGCAAGGTGCATCGCACCGGCGCGCTCGGCGGATTCGGTCCGCTCACGTGGGAAGCGAAGGAATTCGCGCTGGTGAGTTCCGTCACCGGCGACACAGGTAGTGCATACACCCCGCTCGCGACGTACGCCCTCGGCGCCGGCGGGATTGTGAAATAATGGGCATTCAAGGGAAATTCCTATGAACGCGACTGTCTTGAAGGTGCCCGCAATGGATGACAACCGCAAGAAAGCCCTCGCCGCCGCGCTCGGCCAGATCGAGAAGCAGTTCGGCAAGGGTTCGGTGATGCGCCTGGGCGACCACGCCGCCACCCGCGAGTTCGACGTGGTGTCTACCGGCTCCCTCACCCTGGACATCGCCCTCGGCGTCGGCGGCCTGCCGCGCGGCCGGGTGGTGGAGATCTACGGCCCTGAATCCTCGGGCAAGACCACGCTCACCCTGCAGGTGATCGCCGAGATCCAGAAGCGCGGCGGCACCGCCGCCTTCATCGACGCCGAGCACGCGCTCGACCCGCAGTACGCCGGCAAGCTCGGCGTGAAGGTGGAGGACCTGCTCATCTCCCAGCCCGACACCGGCGAACAGGCGCTCGAGATCGCCGACATGCTGGTGCGCTCCGCCGCGGTGGACGTGGTGGTGGTGGACTCGGTGGCGGCGCTGACCCCCAAGGCCGAGATCGAGGGCGAGATGGGCGACCAGCACATGGGCCTGCAGGCGCGCCTCATGTCCCAGGCGCTGCGCAAGCTCACCG
>DASXYJ010000002.1:0-6416 GCA_036502565.1 Gammaproteobacteria bacterium | reverse complement strand
GATGCTGAAGACCACCGTGCTAGGGCTGCTGCTGGCGATCCTGTATGTGGGCTCGGGCTCGCTGCTGCTGCCCATGGCGCTGCATGCTTACCTGGACATCCAGAGCGGCAGCATCGGTGCGTGGTTGAAGTCCGGCAAGGCAGGCGCGGCTCCCGCCTGATCCAGCAGCTAGCCGGCGTTGACCGCCAACTGCGCCGCGAAAGCCCGCTGATAGGCCGGCCGCGCTTCCCCGCGTGCCACGTAGGCCGCCAGGTTCGGGAATTCATCCAGCACGCCCGAGGCGCGTGACCGGAGCAGCACCGAGACCATCATCAGGTCGCCGGCGCTGAATCCGCCGTCCAGCCAATCGGCATCGCCCAGGCGCGCCGCGAGGGATCTGAAGCGGCCGCGGATGCGGTCCTTGATGAGGGGCAGGCGCGCCTCGCTCCAGGGCTTGTCGCCTTCCGCGAACCTGGCAGTCGAGAGCTCGAGGATCGGCGGCTCCAGGGTGCTGAGCGAGGCGAACATCCAGGTGATGGCCCGGGCCCGGGCATCGGCGGCCTCGGGCAGCAGGCCGGCGTAGCGCTCGGCGATATGCAGCACGATCGACCCGCTCTCGAACAGGGCGAGACCGCCTTCCTCATAGGTAGGGATCTGGCCGAAAGGATTCACCGCCAGGTGCGCCGGTTCTTTCAGCGCCTGGAACGAGACGTAGCGGACTTCATAGGGCTGGCCCACTTCCTCCAGCGCCCAGCGCACCCGCGTATCCCGGGCCAGGCCCTTGCCGCCGTCGGGCGACTTCTCGAAGGCGGTGATGGTGATGCTCATGAAGGGGGTCCGTCTCAGTCCAGGTATTTCCAGCTATCCGCGCCATCGAAGTGCCGCACCTTGGCCTTCGCCAGCACCTCGGGCTCCAGCATCCGGGCATTCACGCCCATGCGGTCGATGTCGCCTTCCGGGACCGCGCTCCAGTGGGTGTGGCAGCCACAGTCGGGGCAGCGGTGGAAGGCCATGGATTTTTCACCCCACATATAGGTGGCGGTATCTCCGCTCACCCGCACCTGGGCCGGGCGATAGTAGGCGCACAGCGTCCCCAGGCGGCGGCAGATGGAGCAGTTGCAGCTCGTGACCTGTTCCGGCGCCGTCTCCAGTTCCAGCGTGACCTTCCCGCAGTGGCATGAGGCCGTGACCATCGACTCTCCTGGGAGGGGCTTATATCCGTGGGGCTTAAGACAGTAGGCTTCGTGGCAAGATAGGGTCAATAGGGCGATCGACAGGGGGAGACGATGTACTTCCGGGCGATGAGACCATACCTCCTGCTGCTATCGACGCTATCCGCGCTCAGCCCGGCGACCGGCGTCCACGCGGCCGCGCCACCCACCGCTTCGCTCCACGACCAGGTGGAGACCTGGCGCCAGGCCCATGAGCGGCAGATCCTGGCCGAGTTCTCCGACTTCCTGGCGCTGCCGGATGTGGCCAGCAAGGTGCCGGACATCGAAGCCAACGCCAAGCTGTTGGTGAAGATGATAGAAGCCCGGGGACTCAAGGCCCGCATCCTCTCCGCCGGTCCCGGCACCCCGCCGGACGTGTACGCCGAGCTCAAGGTCCCGGGCGCCAGGCGCACCGTGGTCTATTACGCCCACTACGACGGCCAGCCGGTCACACCCTCCCAATGGCGCTCGCCGCCGTTCACTCCGGTGATGCGTGACGGGCCCGACGGCAAGGACGTGGACTGGCGCAGCGCTGTGGCCCTCGACCCGGAATGGCGGCTCTATGCGCGCGGCGCCGGCGACGACAAGGATTCGGAAGAGGCCATCCTCTCGGCACTCGACGCCCTGAAGGCCTCCGGCCGCTCGCCATCAGTGAACGTGAAGCTCTTCTTCGACGGCGAGGAAGAGCAAGGCTCGCCACATCTCGAAGCCATCCTGCGCGCCAACAAGGACCTGCTCAAATCGGATCTCTGGATCATCGGTGACGGCCCGGTGCATCAGAGCCGCCGCCCGCAGCTCTATTTCGGCGCCCGCGGCGACACCTCGGTGGAGATGACCGTGTACGGCCCCATCAAGGCCATGCACAGCGGCCACTACGGCAACTGGGTGCCGAATCCGGCGGTGATGGCCGCCGAGATCGTGACCTTGTTGCGGGATAGTGAAGGCAAGATCCTGGTCCCCGGCTATGCAGATGAGGTCCGACCCCTGACTCCGGCAGAGAAAGCTGCACTGGCAGTGCTCCCCGACGCGGAGACCGGCCTCAAGAGTGAGCTTCAACTCGGCCGCAGCGAAGGCACGGAGCGGCTCGCCGACAGCCTCATGCGCCCGGCCATCAACGTGCGTGGCTTCGACTCGGGTCACGTGGGTGCGGAAGCGACCAACTCCATCCCGGTGGATGCGAGAGTCTCCCTCGACCTGCGCCTGGTACCTGACCAGACTCCGGAAGACGCCCGCGCCAAGATCGAGGCCTGGCTGAAGTCCAAGGGCTACACCTTGATAGATCATGAACCCAGCGCGGCGGAGCGCATGGCCGCGCCGCGACTGGTGCGGATGCAGTGGGACAGCGGTTATCCGGGTTGGCGTACCGACATGTCCCTGCCCGTATCCAAGGCCATGATCGCCGCCGCCGGCCAGCCGGTGATCATCATGCCCATGCTCGGCGGCAGCGTGCCCATGTATCTCTTCGCCGAGGTCTTCAAGACCCCGGTGATCGGCGTGCCCATCGCCAACCACGATGACAATCAGCACGCCAAGGACGAGAACCTGCGCCTGCAGAACCTCTGGGACGGCATCGAGACCTATGCAGGACTCATCGGCGATCTGAATTGGTGAAGAGTGTGAGGCAGGTCGGCGACGTCCAGCACGGAACGATTCCTGCTCTATCCCTGTCAAAACCAGCAGTCATCACAGCTTCAGCAGGGTGCGCTCATGAAGTTCTATTCAGTTCTCTGTAGTTCGGCGATTTTCCTGGCTGCGTCGGCGGCGGCAAGCGCCACCAGTCTGCCGGTCTTGGACCAGCACTTGGCCGGTCCGCGCACCCAGGTGCTGGTGCTGGGCACCATGCATCTCTCGGAACTGCCCAAGGACTTCAAGCTCGATTCCCTGGAGCCCGTGCTGGCGAAGCTGGCTGCATACAAGCCGGACATCATCACCATCGAGTCCATCCCCGGCGTGCCCTGCGACGTGGAGGCCCGCCAGCCGGCGATATTCGAAGTCGGTGACGTCACGCATTTCTGCCGCAGCACCGCAGCGGCCAAAGCCGCTACCGGTCTCGACGTCTACGCCGCCACCGGTGAGGTGAAGAAAGCTCTGGAGAGCTGGCCGGCCCAGCCCACGCCGGCGCAGCGGCGGCATCTCGCGGCATTGTTCATGGCCTCCGGCGACGACGCCTCCGCCTTCACCCAGTGGCTGCAGTTGCCCAAGGCCGAGCGCCACGCCGGCGACGGCCTGAGCGATGCGCTCGTCACCACGCTGGACGGCTTCGACACCAAGCACAACGAGGACTATCAGATCGCGGCGCGCCTGGCGGCGCGGCTTGGACTGCAGCGGGTCTATCCGGTGGACGACCACACCGGCGACAACGTCACCGTCACCGACGACGCAGCCTGGGGCAAGGCCATCCAGGCCGCCTGGGATGCGGGTGCGGTGAAGGCCAAACCCATGCGCGACCAGGAGGCGGCGCTGGAGAAATCCGGCGACATGCTGACCGCCTACCGTTTCATCGACCGCCCCGACGTGATGCAGACCGCCATAGAGAGCGACTTCGGCGCGGCTCTCGCCGATCCGTCACCGCAGCATTTCGGCCAGCTCTACGTGGCAGGCTGGGAGACCCGCAACCTGCGCATGGTCGCCAACGTCCATGAGGCCTTCCGCGAGCATCCCGGCGCGCGCGTGCTATGCATCGTCGGCGCCTCCCACAAGCCCTGGTTCGACGGCCTGCTGGGCCAGATGCAGGGCGTGGACGTGCTGGACGTGGAGAAGCTGCTGGCGCCCTGAGACCGGAGCAGGGGAACCGCGCCGGGGTTTGTGCGATAGAGTACCGGCCTGGGGATTCCATCGAGGGGGTTCAGATGAGACTCGCGCGATTCGCGGCTGTTTCGCCACTGCTCTTGCTCTCGGGCTGCGCCAGGGAGTATTTCGTCCCGCCACCTGCCGGGCCGGCTGTGGCGGAGGTCACGGTGGTGAACACCTCGACGGAGCCTGTGTCCCTGATCTTCTACAAGGACGGCAGCAAGTGCGCCGACCAGGAGAACATCAAGGATGACGCGGGCGTCGCGCCCGGCGCGAGCGAGCGGGTGAACGTGAGCGGCTCGGAGCCCGCCACCATCAGCCTCTTCACCTTCTCGGGAGGCTATCCGGTGACCACCAGCTGCCGGACCACCATGACCTTCCGGACCACGCCGGGCGGAGCTTACCGTCTCGTATTCGGCGAGGAGCTGAGCCGCTGCGGGATGGCGGTCCTGCAGCTTGACCCCGCTACGGGCAAGTATTCGAAGGACACGGCCGTGGTCCACAGGCTTTCCAACCAGCCATTCTTCGAGAGCGATGGCTGGTGCCTGCCCATGACCGCTGCCGACCGCGCCAAGTTGGCCGGCCAGGGGAACTAGTGGTTCAGCGCGGTCCCAGCAAAAGCCACAGGATGATGATGATCACGATGATACCCACGCCGCCGCTGGGGTAGTAGCCCCAACCACGCGAGTGCGGCCAGGTGGGCAGCACGCCAATGAGGATCAGGATGAGGACGATCAGCAGTATCAGGCCGATGCTCACGTTCTATTTCCTTCTTATATGAGGCAGGGATCCAGCATGGGCCGGCGTCGAGCCAGGGTCTGTGCGCCAGCGCGCGGATTGAAAAGTGACATATCCCAGCCGCTGCTGATGAAAGATGCTGATCCGTGTTGCGTCTTATCTCCTGGGCGGCGGCGTGCGGCTCTTCGACGCGCCGCCCGAGGGTGTCCAGTTGGAGACGCTCTCCATCACGGACGGACCCTATGCCACCCACATCCGTTATAAGGTGCTCAAGGGCAAGCCCGGCGCGCCGCTGATGGATATGAAATGATGGAGGGATGAAACTCCATTACTCACACAACCTGAATCCCCGCGTGGCGGTCGCCGTGGCGCGGCATCTGCAGTCTCCGGTGGAATTCGTGCGGGCGCGCCCGTTCCACCCGGCCGAGATCGAGGGCTTCCGCAAGCTCAACCCCAATACCCGCGTGCCGGTGCTGGAAGAGAGCGGACGGAACATCTGGGAGACGGACGCCATCGCCTGCCGACTCTCGGAGCTCGCTGGTAGCGATTTCTGGCGCAAGGACGCGGGTGAGACGCAGATGATCCAGTGGATCAGCTGGGCCACCCACCATCTCAACAACGCGGCTTCGGTGCTCTACTTCGAGCACGTGGTGATCCCGCAGTTCCCGCCCCAGCACCAGCCGCACTCGGCGGGAGCGGAGAAGCTGGGAGAAGCGTTGCGGGAGTTCCGCCAGTTCGCCGCCATCCTGGACGCGCACCTCAAGGGTCGCACCTGGCTGTTGGACGATGGTAAGCTCTCTTACGCGGACTTCCGCGCGGCCTCGGCGCTGCCCTTCGCCGACAAAGCCGGCCTGCCCATCCAGGACTTCCCGGAAGTGGCCCGCTGGCATGGGCAGCTGATGGAACTCAAGGCTTGGCGCGAACCTTTCGACGGGCTCCGCTGAGGCCGACAGTCTGCTGCGGATACGCCTTGTCGAACTCTTCCAGGTTCTGGGGCTCGTAGCCAGTCGCCTGCCGTCTCCGCACCGCGTCGCTCACACACTCGTTGCTGCTCGGCAGTTTGGCGCCCAACTGCCGCACGTTGGTGCCCAGCAGGCGATAGCCCATGGTCATGGAATCACGCATGGCACCCAGCGGATCCGGTGCCGATTTCGCCGTCGCTTCCAGCTTGAGCCCTACCTTGGCGGCGCGCTGCCACATCCAGTCCAGGGCGCAGTCCGAGAGCCCGGTGTCCTGGTAGCCGCCGCCCACGTTGCAATGCACGCCGGCGAACCAGGCCTGTTCCAGCACCTGGGAGGCCGGCGAGGTCGGTTGCTTGTTCCATACGCAGGGCACGAAGGGCTTGCGCCGCTCGTCGATGGCCAGTGCCTGATAGGCGAAGTCCACGTGGCTACTGAGGTCCGTATCGTGGAACTCGTTCTCGTCCTTCCCCAGCTGGAACGGCACCGGGATGCCTAAGGCTCCCACCGTGTCCCAGACGCCGATCATGCGGATGTTGAAGTCCGGCCAGGCATAGCGCTGGCGGAACTGGATGGATTGCGCCGCGCTGGGATGGGTGGCATCGGTGCGGTCACGGTACAGCTCGTAGGCGTCCGCGTACTTCTCGGCGTACTCATCCTTGAGGATGCCGGAGTTGCGGATAAGGCCCGCCAGGCTGCGCGCGGTGTAGGCGCCGCGGCTGAAGCCGAACAGGAACAG
>DASXYJ010000001.1:0-2537 GCA_036502565.1 Gammaproteobacteria bacterium | reverse complement strand
CCCTGGGTCTGGTCGCTCACCAGGGGCGTGGCGGTGGCGGCGAGGCTGCCATGCAGCTTGCCGCTGCTGTCCACGTCGATGAGGTCCATCGACACTTCATTGAGCGGTGTATCGGTAGCCTCGGCGGAGTCAAGAGACGCGGTCTCGCCAGTGTAGTAGCCGAGCACGATGCGGTTCGGCAAGGGCGGCGGATTCTCGCCGTACTTGCAGGCGGAGAGCAATAGCACCGCTCCCAGCACAGATACCGTCAGGCCTGACACGCGCACAGGACACCCCGCCTTGATCCCAGGGCCTATTATCGCGCTTTTTCAGAAGTGGCGGTGTCCGGCACGGGGGTAATCGTGCACGCGCCCGCGGCGATCCACGCAGTGGATCCCGGGCGTGGACTCGATGGCTCCGATGCAGGCTGCCGGACAGCCCGCCTCTGCAAGCCGCGCCTCCACCGCCGCGGCCTGCGCGGGATGCACGGTGAAGCAGAGTTCGTAGTCATCGCCGCCGGTGAGCGCCAGTTTCCAGGCCTCTTCTTGGCCGTGAAGCCCTAGTAACTCCTTGGAGAGCGGCAGACGTTCAAGTGACAGCTTGGCGCCGAAGCCGCGCACTTCCAGCAAGTGCCCCAGGTCAGCAAGTAGTCCATCCGACACATCGATGGCCGCACTCGCGAGACCACGCAGGGCCTGGCCCTCCAGGATGCGCGGCTCGGGATAAGCGAAGCGCCTGACGCAAGCGTGTCGCATATCCGCGCTGCCTGCCTGCAGAAGCTTCAGGCCCGCCGCAGCGTCGCCGGGATGCCCGGTGACATACACGAGATCACCCACTTGCGCGCCGCTCCGGGTGAGCGCCCTGCCCTCCGGCACGTGACCGTGCACCGTGAGGGTGATGTTGAGAGGGCCGCGAGCCATATTGCCGCCCACCAGCGCCACGCTATGCCGCTTGGCGAGCGCAAAGAAGCCGCGGCTGAAGCCTTCCAGCCATGCCTCATCCGGTTCAGGGAGCGTGAGCGCCATCAGCACCCAGGCGGGCGGGGCGCCCATGGCGGCGAGGTCACTTAAGTTGGATGCGAGAGCGCGATGGCCCACGGCGTCGGCGGGAAGATCGGCAGGAAAATGTATGCCGGCCACGAGGGAGTCGGTGCTCACCGCCAGCTCGCTACCAGGCGGCACCTTGAGCAGCGCGGCATCGTCGCCGATCCCTAAGGTCACATCACCACGCGTCTCCGCCCTGTCGGCAAAGAAACGGCGGATGATGTCGAACTCTTGCATGGATCAGCGGGCGTCGCGTTCCGCCTGGCGCAGGCCCGCGGAGGTCTTGTCCAGCACCGCGTTGATGTACTTGTGGCTGTCATCGGCGCCGAAATCCTTGGAGAGCTCCATGGCTTCGTTCAGCACCACACGGTAAGGCACGTCGATGCGGTCCTTGAGCTCGTAAGTGCCGATGAGCAGCACGCCGCGTTCGATGGGGTCCAACTGCGCGGCGGGACGGTCAAGGTGCGGCAGGAACAGGGCCTGCAGCGCCTCGCTGTCGGCGATGACGCCGCGCAACACCGCCTCGAAGTACTCGAAGTCCACGTCCTTGATGTTCTGGCTGGCGTTGAGCTCGGCGATCAAGTCCGGCGCGGGAGTGCCGGACATCTGCCACTGGTAGAGGCCCTGCAGCGCGAGGCGGCGGGCCTTGGCACGGGCGCGAGCGCCCTGGGAACTGCCCTTGGCCATGGCCTCAGCTCTCCAACTTGCGCAGGAGATCGGCCATCTCCATGGCCGCCACCGCCGAGTCCGCGCCCTTGTTGCCATGGGCGCCGCCGGAGCGCTCGTTGGCCTGCTCCAGGGTGTCGCAGGTGAGCACGCCGAAGATCACCGGCACGCCGGAGTCGCGGGCCGCTTGCGAGACGCCACGGGCGCACTCGCCTGCTACATAGTCGAAATGGGGAGTGCCGCCGCGGATGACCGCGCCGAGCGTGATGACGGCGTCGTAATTATGGCTGGCAGCGAGCTTGTGGGCAGTGAGCGGGATCTCGTAGGCGCCGGGGACCCGCACGATGTCCAGGTCCTGGGCGCTGATGCCCGCCTGGGTCAGGGTCTCCACCGCGCCGGCCACGAGCTTGTCCACCACGAAGTGGTTGAAGCGCGCCGCGACCACGGCGATGCGCAGGCCCTTGGCGGAGCGACCGCCTTCGATGATTCTGTGAGTGCCAGCCATGTGAAAGAGCTTTAAGAAGTCAGGAGGCTATTTTAACCGAGATGGGCCTTCCCGCCCACGGGCGGCGGCGATGAATCCTCGTACCCAAAAACGCCAGGTAAGGTAAAGCGTCACGGCCCATACTAGGAGCGCAATCAACGCGGCCCCCTTTTGCCTGGTCACCATCGAGGAATCGGCATCGTCTTCTATCACCATGACCCCGGCGTCGGACAGCGCCCGGGGCATCACCACGTAAGACCTCTGGCCGTGGGGCTCGGATCCGGCGACGCCGATAAGCAGGGCCACCTCGCCATGCTTCAGCTGGAGCCGCGCCATATCGACGGGGTCAGGATTGCAAAGACCAT